>JBEPWC010000280.1:0-2856 GCA_041642615.1 Sulfurimonas sp.
TCTGGCATAACAACATCAAGCAAGATCAGGTTCACCCCACCTTGTGAAACGATCTCTAATGCTCTTTTACCATTTTTTGCAACTCTGATGACATACTTATCTTTAAGAATATCCAATAAAAAAGAGATATTCACCTGCATATCATCTACTATTAGTATGTTTGGTTTATGCTCTTGTTTAACTTCCATGTTTCCATCCCTGCATCATCTCTAAAGCCTCCTCAAGCTCAAACTCATCTAAAAAGTCTTTAAACTTAGCTATATCAGCATCACTTACATATCCATCTAAACTCTCTACAAGTATACCCAATGTATCTTCTTCTATGGAAAAGCCTTTCTCTAGCAAAGCCTCTACCTCTTTTAACTTCACATCTAGTTGCTCTTTAGTTAGCTTCTTATACTCTTTTTGCTTCTTTATTATACCACTACTAGTATAACTACTTAACTTAAGCAATAGCTCCTCTATTATCTGTTTAAAAAGTTCAACCTCTTCTTGAGATATGTTGTCTTTGTTTTTTAACTTATTTTCTAGGGTGCTAGATATATCATAAAGTCTGCTAGCTCCCATATTTCCACTCACACCTTTTAGTGCATGGAGTTTACTTTTAGACTCTGCATTTTGTTCTTTTAAAACATCTACAATATCTTTAAATTCCCCATTAGTTAGTTGTTTTTTAAACTTCAAGAGTAAAGAGTTTATAAGCTCTTGTGATGAAAATGTCTCATTTAGATAGCTTGTATCTAAAGTGGGACTTTTATCTACCTTGGTATCTATATTTTGTGTATGTTCACTTTGTATTATCTTGCTTGAAAATCTTGATATAACCTTATATAGTTCGTTCTTATCGATCGGCTTACCTAAGTGATCATCAACTCCAGCCGCAAAAGCTCTCTCTTTATCTTCATCCATAGCAGCAGCACTCAAGGCGATTATTGGTATTTTTGCTCCATGTTGTCTTATCTTTTGTGTTGCTTCATAGCCACTCATTAGAGGCATCTGAAGATCCATAAGTATAAGATCGTACTTTTTTTTACTATCTTTTTCATTCTCTAAAAACTTGGCTACACCCTCTTTTCCATTATTTGCCATCTCATAGCCTATACCAACTCTATCTAACATCATAGAGACAACCTCTTGATTAACTTCGTTATCCTCAACCACTAAAATATAAAACTCACTAAGATCTGGAGCTGATTCTTTTTGTTTATGTTTTCTTTTTTCTCCACCCTTAGCATCTGCTATTGCATCTAAAAGATTTAATGGTGTTATGGGTTTAGATATAAAACAATCTATATCAACAGAATCTAAATCAATATCTTTTTTTGTATATGCACTAATCATAAACACTGTTGGTATTTTGGCTTTTACCTCCCCTTTTTTATGTAGTTCTTGGAGTTTTTGTATGGTTTGGACTCCGTTTAAGAGTGGCATATTCCAGTCTAAAAGTAAAAGATCATAAGGCTCATTCTCAATATCTGCTTGTATTACACGCTCTAGAGCCTCTACTCCATTGCTTGCCTCATCAAATAAACACTCAAAATTAAAGAGCATATCTTTTAAAACTTCTCTTGAGATCTCTTGGTCATCCACTATCAAAATCTTTTTTAAAAAGTTTTTCTCTTTTTGTTGTTCAAGTTCACATGCAACCATGTCAAACTCAATAGTAAAACTAAACATTGTGCCCACACCCTCTGTGCTTTGAACCTTTATGTCTGAACCCATAGCATTTAAAATATTTTTTACTATAACAAGCCCTAAACCTGTACCTCCATACTTACGTGTAGTGGAGCTATCTGCTTGAGTAAAAGGTTTAAATAGTTTATCTATTTGTTGTTGACTCACCCCTATTCCGGTATCTTTTATGCTAAAGTTTAATCTTACTTTTTGATAGTCTATTATTTCACTTAACTCAATCTTTAAAGATATGTTTCCTTTGTCGGTAAACTTTATGCTGTTTGAAATTAGGTTAGTAAGAACCTGTGTAAGCCTAAATTGATCACCATAAAGCATAGATGGGACTTTTTCTCTAAGGTGAAAGTAAAGCTCTAGATCCTTTTGTGAGGCTTTTTGCTCAAACATAACCTTTAACTGTTCTAAAAGTTCTTCAAGGAAAAAAGTTTCATGCTCTAGTTCAAGTTTACCAGCTTCTATTTTAGAATAATCCAAAATATCATTTATAACACCTAAAAGCATTTTAGAAGAGCTGTTGATCTTGTGGATAAGATCTTTTTGTTTGTCTTCATGCAACATATCTTCTAAAAGATCACCTAACCCAATAATAGCATTCATAGGGGTACGGATCTCATGACTCATATTTGCTAAAAATTCTGTTTTTGCTTTACTTGCAGATTCAGCTTTTAGCTTTGCCTCTTCAAGCTCCTCTCTTGCCTTTTTTTCACTTGTTATGTCGAGTGCTGCTCCCCTGTAGCCAACAATATTTTCATCATTATCAAACATAGGTAAGCCATTGACTTTTTGCCAGATAATATCACCCTCTTTAGTGATTGAGCGATGCACAAGCCCTCTAAAAGGGGTCCCTTTAGCAGCTACTTCATTTGCAAAATACTCACCAACCCTAATCTCTTCATCTTTTGGCATAAAAGAAAAAGGACTCCTACCCAAGGATTCATCTAAGGTATAGCCTAACATCTCTTCAAATGGTTGTGTTAAAAATATATACTTACCATTTGCATCAAGCTCCCAGATATACTCCCCTGAAGCTTCTGCAACATCACTAAAACGCTTCTGACTCTTTCTTAGGTTCTGTTCTAGTTTTTTTTCCTCTGTAATATCTCTAAAAACACACAAAAAATGTGGTATCTCATCTATTATATTGAGTATAACTGTTACTCTTCT
>JBEPWC010000281.1:0-2851 GCA_041642615.1 Sulfurimonas sp.
CGATCTTGATGATACTAAAAAGATCTACCGCGTTATGAATGAGTGGAACTATGTATCGCTTTGTGGTGCAGGGCGATATGCATTTGATTATGAAAACAGAGTTGAATCTAAGGATGAAGCTGCATTTGCCAAGGCTGTTGAAGCTTTTAACAAAGCTGATTCTATAGAGTTCACTTCTACCATAACAAATGAAGAGGCTCTAATACTTCAAAAGATCAAAGAAAAAACAGGTGTTAAGCTTGTAAACAAAGATGCATACGCATTTCAGAGATTTTTAAATGATTATAGTGAAGTTAGTGGGACTAAACTTTACCAAAATGATCTAAAAACTACTCATGACTCTAACTTTGTGATCTCTATTGGTAGTGCACTGAAGAGTGATAATCCAAATGCAAGATATGCACTTAACAACTCTATGACTGTTAACAAGGGAGCTGGTTTATATTTTCATCCTTTAAAAGATCCAATTATTGAAGGTCTTGGAAAGTCTATTATGAGTGTTGAACATGCGCCACTACAAGAGGAGGTTGCACTTTACTTAGTTCTTGATCTATTTGCTAGTAAAGATAAGCTTCCAGAAGATGTAGCTAAATACTTAAGCACTTTTCACTCTGAAAAAACTGTAACTGTAACTGAGACTATTAAAGAAAAAGTAGTTGAGATGGTTAAAGAAACAAAGGTTAATGAAGAGACAGGCGAAGAGGAAGATGTAGAAGTAGAAAAGTCTAAGATGGTTCCTAAAAAGGTTGAAAAAGATGTTGTAGTTGATGAAAACGCTCTTTTAGATATTTTAGGTGCTGATTCTAAGTTTATGGAAACTTTAGAGAAAAACCTTAAGAAAAAAGATACTTTTGCACTAATTGCAGGACCAGATCTTTACAACCATCCAAACTCTAAAAACTGTGCACGTTTACTAGCACTTATAGAGCAGTGTACTGACTTTAAAGTAACTATGATTCCAACTCTAACAAACACTTTAGGTGTAAGTCTTATCTGTGATCTTGATGAAATGGCTAGTGGATATACTATTGGTTACAACACTAAAGGTGACTTTACACTATCAGCTTTAGGCGATGGTGACTTGGATATGCCAGCGATGAATCAACAAGAGGGGACACTAACATCTATAAACAAAAGAGTTAACCCTACAAATGCTGCACTTCCATATAATGGATATGTATTAAACGATATAGCAAATGAGCTTGGACTAGATGCTGAGTTTACAATAGACTACACATCACAATTACCAGTTGAAGCCGGTTTTAAACCGATCTCTTTTGATGAACTGCCAAACCATTATGAAAATGACGGCACAGAGCATCGTGGGTATGTTTTAGAAAATGTCGAAGTTAAAACTGCTGAGAACAAGGATGTAACAGGGTTTAACGAGACAAAGTTAGAGGGGACTTTAATCTACCTTGCTAACCCTGTTAGACAGTTTAGTGAGTTTACTAGCAAGTGTAGTAATATTGATGAGATCAGCGGAGTTTACATGAGTGCAGACTACTTAGATGCAAGTGACTTTAATGAAGGCGATAGCGTAAGGGTGAAAACTGATAATGGCGAGCTAACTGCTAACATTGTAAGTGATAACAAGATAAGTGGTGAAATAGTTGTTTTACCAACTTTTGATTCAAATCTAAATTCAGAGGCTTTGTTTAGCGGTTACCGCTTTAATTCAGCTTCGATAGAAAAGGTGTAATATATGGAAACAGCATATTTGATTGAAACTATTGTCAAAATAGTTGTAATTTTACTTGTATTTTCTGCTTTAGCAGGTTTAGGTACATATTTTGAGAGAAAAGTACTTGCATTTATGCAACGTCGTCTTGGACCAATGTATGTTGGTCCATATGGACTGTTGCAAGTTGCAGCAGATGGTATAAAACTATTTACAAAAGAGGATATTGTCCCTACAAATGTAGTTGGACGTATCTTTAAAATAGCACCTGTTATTACGGCTGCAACAGCTTTTATGGCTGCAGCTGCTATTCCATTTTTACCATCTTTTGAGATCTTTGGATACAAAGTAAATCCAATTGTATCTGATATTAACATCGGTATCTTATATATCTTAGGTGTTATGGGTATTGGTCTTTATGGTCCGCTTCTTGGTGGTATGGCTTCAGCTAATAAGTTCTCACTTATCTCAGCTGCTCGTGGTGCTGCTGTATTTATCTCTTATGAGGTTGTAACAGGACTTTCGATATTAGCTCCAATTATGATGGTTGGTTCGCTTTCACTAATTGACTTTAACAACTACCAGATAGATAACGGATGGATCATATGGTCACAACCGGTTGCATTTATATTGTTTTGGATCGCTGCATTTGCTGAAACTGGTCGTACGCCATTTCACTTAATCGCAAATGATCATGAGATTATTGATGGTTTTGGTACTGAGTACTCTGGTATGAGATGGGGACTTTTCTTCATCGGTGAGTATGCAAATATGTTCTTTATCTCTTTTGTTATCCCACTTATCTTCTTAGGTGGATTTGGTGATGGAACACTTTTAGGTGCACTAGCATATCTAGGTAAAGTAGCGTTTTTCTTCTTCTTTTTCTTATGGACAAGAGCTGCTTGGCCAGATGTAAGACCAGATCAGTTGATGTGGTTATGTTGGAAAGTTTTAATGCCTATAGCTATAATCAATATAGTTGTAACCGGCTTAGTAATGTTGTAAGGGGTGATTGATGAAAATTGAAGAACAATTTAACGATAGAAACGTAAGTGATAACGGCTACTTTATGGTAGATATTGCTGATTACCCTACTACACCATGGGGTAAGTTCAAGCGTGTTGTAAACAGAACTTTCAAAGGTGAGCTTTTTGTTGGTCTTTGGGTAGT
>JBEPWC010000282.1:0-2850 GCA_041642615.1 Sulfurimonas sp.
TGAAAATATTTCAAAAGACGAAAATATAGCATCTATTTTAGAGTTGGCAAAATCTATATGTGAGAAATTACTTCAAGATAAGCTAGATTGTGATCTAGCTACTTACAAATATGACTTTTCAGAACCAATAAATGAACTTGGACTAGAAGAGGAGTTAATTACCCACCTTTTAGAGGATTATATATATCAAGTTTTTAATTCATATAAAAACTTTATGTTTATAATACAAAACCTACAAACACAAGATACTTCAAGTAGAGACTTGCATCTAGTTGAATTAAAAAACTTAGCACATAAAAACCTAGGAGTTGCGAGAAACCTAAGGATCTATGATGCTCAGTTTTTGCTTAGTGAGCTTATGAATAACAACTCAGATATAGGTTATATAAGAGACTGTGTTGAAGCTTTGATGGCATGTGCATTTAAACTAGACCCAGCTTATGCATATGGTATTTTAAAACTAAGACAGATTAAAGGAAAGCTTTAGAGGCTATTTTCTAATTGAGCCAGAGATTTTTTGTAGTACATTTTCATTTGACTGTTTGTGAACTACGTTTTTGTCTTTTATGGGTAAAGATAAAGCGAGTATTATAAAAACAAATGAAAACACTACACCAGACAGTATACTAAGGATCATTTTTAGTTTGAAATCTTTCATAAATATATTATATCATGTTAGTGTCTATAAGAACTATATATTTATTTCTCTTTTTTTTATTTTAAATATATCTATTTATGCAAAAGAGCCAACTTTAGCAATACTCAGATCTGTTCAATCAAATGAATATCAAAAATTTAGTATTGGAATGTATGAGTTTATATGTAGACCATACGGAGTTTTAACGCTTCAACAGTTGCATAAAAAAGCAGATACAAACTCATCGTGTCAAAAAGCTATAGAGGTGTTTTTTAAAAAAAATCCACTTGATAAGTACTACGCTCAAAATCTCTTAAAACAGAGCCAAACCTACCATGTAGAGTTTAAAGATAGTATGTGTGTTTTATATGCAAGTGGTAAAATGAGTATGTCTGAGTTGTTGCTAAAAAAAGGTTTGGCTCTAAATATTTTAGACTTTGAAGATAAGGAGTTTAAACACTCATTTAAAAATGCTCAAAACTATGCAAAGAATAAAAAGGTAGGGCTATTTAAAGAGAAGATCCAAGAGAAGTGCTTACCATATTTAGAAACTAAAAACTAGTTTCTAGAGTGTGTCATATAGATCCAGAACTCTTTGTGAGATAGACCTTTGTTTAAAAAGTAAAGTTGAAGTATTGTAACTCTATATAGTGTTATGATCATTTTAGCATAAGGTACAAAGAGGCTTAGACTCACTAGTAGTGACTGCTGTTTGTCACCTTTTGACTTTAGCATCTCTTCAATACCGATGTTTTTTGTAAGGTAAACACCAAAGATGATCGAAAAAACAAAGTTAAGAGTTAGTCCAAAAATAAAGTAGGCTATAAAGTCTTGTTCTAACATTCCTGCAATCATAAATTTATATTCTCCAAATTGTCAATTTTAAGTATTTTACCTAATAATAACTTTTTGTTTTATTATAAAAAATATATAGGCGAAAAAAGTAACAAATATGTCTTAAATAAATAAAATACAATTCCTTAAAAAGTAAATTTAAACATCTTTGTATTATAATGCACCCAAATTATGACAGTAAAGGTAGATTTATGGAAACTAACCTCGTAATTGAGGGGTTGAAATTTATGGGACTGGGGATGTTTACAGTATTTACATTCCTTGTTATCTTGATCATTGCTATGAATGTAATGTCAATAGTAATCCACAAATTTTTCCCAGAGCCTAAGGCAAGCAGTGAATCATCTACAAGTGACTCAGGTGATAATAAAAAAGTGATCGCAGCAATATCTGCTGCTATAAAACATCATAGAGAAAGTTAAGGATTAAAATGGCTAAAAAATTTATAGATATAATGGATACAACCTTTAGAGATGGATTTCAGTCTGTTTATGGGGGTCGTGTACTTATGGATGACTTTTTTCCAGCAGTAGAAGCTGCAAAAACAGCAGGTATAAACCATTTTGAGTTTGGTGGGGGAGCTAGGTTTCAATCTTTGTATTTCTACTTAAAAGAAGATGCATTTGAGATGATGGACAAGTTTCGTGAGATCGTTGGTCCAGATGCAAACCTACAGACCCTAGCTCGTGGTGTTAATACCGTGATGCTAGATACAGGTAATAAAGAACTAATAGACCTACATGCAAAACTATTTAAAAAACATGGAACTACAACTATACGTAACTTTGATGCACTAAATGATGTAGAAAACCTAAAGTACTCAGGTGAGAGAATATCTCACTATGGTTTAAAGCACGAAGTTGTTGTGACAATGATGGATCTACCACCGGGTTGTCATGGTGCACACGATGTTGAGTTTTATGAAAAAACTTTACGTGAGATCTTAGATAGTGGGATTCCATACGATAGTATCTGTTTTAAAGATGCATCTGGTACATCTAGCCCTCAAAAAGTTTTTGAAACTATTAAGATGGCACGTGGCTTAGTGGGTGATGATACACATTTACGCCTACACACACATGAGACTGCTGGTGTGTCTGTTTCTGCTTATATGGCAGCGCTAGAGGCTGGAATAGATGGTATAGATATGGCAGCTTCACCTGTAAGTGGCGGAACTTCTCAACCAGATATCTTAACAATGCTACATGCTACTAAAGGGATGGATTTTGACCTTGGTGGATTAGAGATAGAAAAAATCCTTACTTATGAAAAAGAGTTACAATCATGTTTAAGTGATTACTTTATGCCACCAGAGGCTACTATGGTATCTCCAGTAATACCATTCTCACCTATGCCAG
>JBEPWC010000283.1:0-2837 GCA_041642615.1 Sulfurimonas sp.
CCGTCATTCCCAACTCCAACTCCCGTCATTCCCAACTTGATTGGGAATCTAGCCTAGATCCTCTGGTCAAGCCAGAGGATGACGAAAAAGATCATTTGAGTAAAGTTGTTCTACTAGATATATTGTGGTATAATTTTATATAAATTATTATGTAGGAAAACAGTATGTTTATAAACAGAACTATTGAGTTGGAGAAACTAGAGGAAGAGTATAGTTCAAACTCTGCTTCATTTAGTGTAGTGTATGGTAGACGAAGAGTTGGTAAAACAGCTCTTTTGTCAGAGTTTATAAAAGATAAACCCCATATCTATGTGTATATAACTCTTAGTGATCTTAACTCCCAAGTTGCATCTTTGACTAAAGAGATAAAAAAACTAGTTGACCCTACAATCGCTAAACATTTAAACTTTGATAGTTTTGAGGACGCTATAGAGTTTTTAGCAGATTTAAAGCTAGAGAAAAAACTCATACTTGTCATAGATGAGTACCAGTACTTAGCCCAAAAGGACAAGGCCTTTTCATCAAAACTACAAAAACTTTGGGATATAAAGCTTCAAAGCTCAAATATATATCTTGTTTTGTGTGGTTCTGTTTTGTCGATGATGCACTCAGAAGTTTTAAACTACAATGCACCTTTATATGGTAGAAGGACATCACAGTTTCATATAAAACCGATCAAGTTTAAACATATAAAAGATTTTTTACCTAAAGTATCTAAGCTTGAACAGATGCAGATCTACAGCTCTTTTGGGACTATTCCAAAATATCTAAATGAATACGATCAAAGCATCAATTTTACACAAAATGTACAAAAAAAGATCCTAAATAAAAACAGTTATCTCTACAGTGAGGGAAACTTTTTGCTAAAAGATGAGATAAATGACAGTGCGAGTTACTTTGGCATACTTGAATCAATCTCTAAAGGAAATACGAAAATAGGAAATATAGCATCCTCTTTGGGTGTAAACTCATCATACCTTAGCAAATACATGTTAAAACTCATCGAGTTAGATATTTTGACAAAAGAGATCCCTGTTACTGAGAAAAATCCGCTAAAAAGTAAATATGGACGTTACAAGATAAAAGACAAGTTTTTAAATTTTTGGTTTTACTATGTATATAAAAACTACAACTGCCTAGAGATAGAACAAACACAAAGTGTCCTTGATGAGATCGAGTTGAACTTTAACGACAGGTTTGTCTCATTTGCTTTTGAAGACTACATGCTAGAGCAAATAGTTGAAAATCCACTTGAGTACCTTACATTTGTACCAAAAAAAGTTGGTCGTTGGTGGAATAACAAAGAGGAGATAGATCTAGTTGCGTTTGATGATGAAAATATAGCTTTCATAGAGTGTAAATGGCAAAACAATACGCCACTAGAGAGTGTCAAAAACAAACTCATAGAAAAATCAACCATAATCCAAAGTGACAAACAAAGGCACTATCTGGTTTTTACTAAAGAGCAATATCTAAGTAGCTAATAAGCAAGACCAAACTAACATTCCCTTTCTTGTTGGGAATCTAACCTCATAAGCTAGATCCTCTGGTCAAGCCAGAGGATGACGAAGTAAGTCAAGCCAGAGGATGACAAAAAAAGACTACGCTATCTACAACGGTACTGGGTGTCATGGATAGTTAGTTGGTCTATTAGACTAACTATGGTATAATTAGTCTTATAATTATACGGAGTCTTACATGATAGTAAATGTATCAGAAGCAAAAACAAACCTCTCTAAACTTATAGATCTAGCATTTCATGGTGAAAAAATTGTTATAGCAAAAAACAATACACCATTAGTAGACCTAGTAGTACATAAACCGTCTGCAAAAAGAAAACTTGGACTTTACAGTGGACAAGCTACTTTGTCAGATGATTTTAATGATGAAGATGAAGATATAAACAATATGTTTTATGGGCAAGATTAGTGAAGATCCTTATAGATACACATATATTTTTATGGGCTTTAACAAGTCCGCAACAATTAAGTGAACAACAGCGTTTAGAGTTAGAGTCTCGTGCAAATACCATATATGTGAGTGCAATGAGTATTGCTGAGATAGAGATCAAAAAAAGCATTGAAAAGCTTTCTATATCTTTTGATCCACTAGAGGCTGCACAAGAGAGTGGCTTTGAACTGCTAGACTTCACTGCCAAAGATGCACTATATCTAGGTCAGTTACCTTTTCATCATAAAGATCCGTTTGATAGGATGATAATTTCACAAGCAAAAAATAACCGCATGAAAATAATGAGCAACGATGGTAAGTTTAAACTCTATAAAGAGTGTAAGCTTATCTGATAAGATAAATCTCCCACGGAACACATAATGTAAAGATATTATATACTTAAGATATATTGGATACTTTATGGAAAATATAAAAGAAAAATTATTAAACGGTGAGTTGGTTCCATTTGTTGGGATGGGTGTATTTGAATACACTAAAGCAAAAGATGGAAGTAGTTTGCCTTATGATAGTGACAGCATGATCCTAGCACTAAACAACGGTCGTGCAATGAGTCAGAGACTTATGTATGAGTACTCCCGTGCAGCTATGAGTTTAGAACAAAGAAAAGGGCGTGAGTTTATTGTGCAGATGACAAACCACATCTATACTTCTAAAGAATATGATCTGCCATATACATATGAGTTTTTAAAAACTGTTATGCCAAAGTATATGATCGATACAAATATGGATGATAGCTCATGTAAGATCTACGAAGATGCTGAACATTTTATGATCACAGGGACATCTAGAATAAGTGCTGAGTATGATAGGTTTATAGTTTACAAATACGACACTGCTTCAAAAGAGTACAAACTCTCAAATAAAGA
>JBEPWC010000284.1:0-2792 GCA_041642615.1 Sulfurimonas sp.
TATCTCTTTTAGTACATCGTTTATAGATACTATCTTACCTATAAAATAGTTCTCACCCTCATAGGTATATATCTCTTTTGTGACTTTTTGAATTTTATTTAAAAACTCTGGACTATATACACCATTCTCTTTTTTGCTATCAAGTACTATCTCTATACTAATAGAACCTCGTAGCTCTTGATCTATAGTTTCTGTGTTTATTCTAACACTATTGTCTTTTTTAAACCAATGTAATGGATTGTGTGAAAAATTGATCTGTGATGCCATCACTAAAGATATTATAATAACAACCAGAGATGAAAAAGCTATACTTTTATAATAACTTATTGAAAAGTTAGCTATTTTAATCATAAAAGAATCAAGGAAACTCTCTTCATCTTTCTTTTTATGCCCAATTGGGATAAGCGAAAGTATAATGGGTATAAAAACAAGAGTAAAAAGCAGTGCCATAGTAACACCTATAGCTGAAAATATTCCAAGAGCAGCAACAGGTGCAATATCTGAAATTCCAAAAGACGCTAATGATGCAGCAGTCGTAAGGGATGTCATAAATACCGCTAGTCCGGAATGACCTATAGCATAAGAGATAGAATAGTTTTTATCCCCGCTCTCATCATACTTATGGTAAAAAATAGATAATATATGGATACTGTCACCAATAGCTACAGCCAATAGAAGTGATGGCAAAATTTGGGTCATTGAAGTTATAGGAAAGCCAAACATAGCCATAAGTCCGATAGTACAAACTAAAGTTAAAACAACTACAAACAGTGGTATTATTATTCCGCTTATCTTTTTAAACGTTAAAAAAAGTAATATCGCGATGATTAAAATAACATAAAAAATAAACTTAGACATATCCTTCATTAAACTAGTTTGCAGATTTTTCGTAACTATAGGGGAGCCGGCATCGTAGATTTTAAAATCATCTGCTTCATACTTTTTTAACATTGTTTCTAATTTACTTATTAGTTCATTTGTCTCCTCAGCTGTTATAAACTCTACTTTTTTATCTGTATTTTGTTCCTCAAAACCATCTAATAAAGGATCAAAACTATCTGAACCAACAGAGGTATAAGTGTTTGTGCTGATCATAATAGTTGTAAAGGTAGTGTCTTTATTTATATATAGGTCTTGGTATATCTTATTATTTTTTACAAACTCTTTGACTCGCTCTAACTCTTTTTCATCTTCGGGTATACCGTCCTCAAAAAGATCTTCAACTATAAGTTCACTTTTATTTCCAATCGTTTTTCTGGCATTTTTAAGTGAAGTGACCTCTTTTATATAAGGTAGATTATTTTCTATATCATTATGAAGCAAAAACAGCTTTTCTAAAAACGGCTTATCAAAAATATCTTTTGTTTTTATAGCTATTACTATTTTTTCATCCCGTCCAAACTGGTTACGAAAGTCGTCATACATAACAATTTGAGGGTCATCTTTATATAAAAATCCCTCTGTAGAAGTGTCAAAAGTTATTTTTGGCAAATTTGAAGCTATGTAAACCACTATTAGCAACATCAAAAAAAGTGTTTTAAACCTGTGTTTAATTACAAGGTTTGAAAAATCTTCAAACCTTTTCTCTACTACTATTCGCCAATTTTGCATCTTTAAAGCCTTTAGCTAACTTTTTTCTCTTTAGATATTAGAGTAAGGAGTGCAGGACCAAGTAGTATGTTTGAAAAAAGTGCTATGGTGATTGCTCCACCTGCTAAAATTCCAAAGTTGACCAAATTACTTAAAGATGCAAACATATATACATAAAACCCAAGTGAAAGCACTATGGTTGTAGCTACAAGTGCACGTCCGGTTCCAACCATGGTATACTCAATAGATTCTTTTACAGAGTGTCCTCTATGATGATACTTTGCAAAGTTATGAAAGAAGTGAACAGTATCATCAACACTAAGCCCTATAACTATTGCACCTACTAACATTGTAAATAGATCTAGTGGCATAGAAACCATACTCATAAAACCTATTGACATAATAACTGGTAAAACGTTTGGAAACATAGAAATAAGTCCGATTTTAACACTTCCTAATAGTATGATCATCATAATTGCTATAAGTACAAAAGCTATCGTATAGCTTAGTGCCATTGAATTCATGGCTGCATTTAGTGTCCGTTGAAACAGAGGCGCCATACCTGTTATGCTTACCTCTGCCATATCTCCAATTTCATCTTGCATAAGTGTTTGGATCCTATCTGTAAGTTCTGTGTACTGCCCTGCTTCCATCCAAGGAAGCTTTAGAGTAACTCTTGCTTTAGAAAACTGCGAATCAACTA
The DNA here is from genome assembly GCA_041642615.1 of Sulfurimonas sp. Lineage (GTDB taxonomy): Bacteria > Campylobacterota > Campylobacteria > Campylobacterales > Sulfurimonadaceae > Sulfurimonas. The sequence continues at coordinate 2,294 of JBEPWC010000284.1, forward strand.
CATCTTCTAGATCATCACTTCCGCTATTTTCAAAGAGTAAAAACTCTTGAGGAATAAGTGCATCGTTGTCTGTAATCTTATAATACTCATCATCATTAGAGTGTAGAGCTTTGTGGATCTCTTTTAAAACCTCAGCTACACTCCAAGCCTTACCTACAAAATATTTTTCATTTTCAATACGCTCTAGTTTTTGTGCAAGTGTGTCTATCTTATTTAACAACTCCGCATTATAAAGACCATTTTCTTTTTTAGTATCTATTATAACCTCCATAGTCACAGAACCGCGAAGCTCCTTATCGACCATGTGAGTAGCTTTTTTTACATCTGAATCATCAGGATGCCAACTAAGCGGATTGTGTTTGAAATCCACAAATAAAGCAGAATATATAAACACTACAGCTGTAACGACACTAACAGCAACTATTTTTTTAGCATGTGCAAATGAAAAAACAGCTACTGAATCTAAAAACTTATCCATCTTTTTTGATTTTTCTATATG
>JBEPWC010000285.1:0-2775 GCA_041642615.1 Sulfurimonas sp.
GCTTCTGCTAGTACTGCATTCGCGATGCATACAGCTGAGTTAAATATAAATCAGTATGATCTAGAAGCAGGATTGAAACTTGATCTTGGGCAGTTCAATACTAGTATTGAACCAGATACAACTTTCGTTGGTGTTACATATTTAAAAGGAAGTTCTGAGAACGATTCCATAGCAGGTAACAATAATCAAAATGAAGATTATATTGATTTTAATTTTATGATCAAGCAAAATGTTCAAAGTACTAATTTCAAAGTTGGACTTGGAATTAAAGCAGTTTATGTTTCTAGATATCAGACTTTAGATAGCTTTATTTCTTTACCTATAGGAGCTGAAGTGTCTTATAAATTACCAATTAACTCAGCTATTCCTATTAGCGTTAAAGCTTTAGGAAACTATGCTCCTAAGTCTTTAAGTTTCTCAGATGCAGATAGTTTTTTTGAGTTTAGAACTGAGGTACATGCTGAGTTAATGAATAGAGCATCTTTATATGCTGGATATAGAAATATTGATACTAACTATGAAAATGGTACAGATATAACCTACAACGAATCTGCATACTTTGGTGTAAAGTTTGCTTTTTAATTGCTTATAAATATATATACCGGAGATGAGCCTATAGTTATAGTTTCATCTTCTATCTTTTTTCCATCCCTTGAGTAAACCTCAAAAAATTCCTCGTTTTTCAACTCTTTAGTCTCTAAAGACCAGTGGATCTGTAAAAGTTTTTCATTTGACATCGCTTGAAAAATATAGTTTTTCTTGTTTATATCAAGCCTTAAAAACCTTGCATCTTTTAAATGCTTGACCATAGTTTTGTATGTATTGTATGCTGGGTATTTTTTTATTGAATTTCGGTTGTCGATCAGACCATATCCTGGTGCTATAAGCTGATGCCACGATAGTGCATCTACTTGTTGTGATGCCAATGCAAGTAGGTAGTACCTAAGCATGAAGTCTGCATAACTCTGTGGGTCTACACACTCTTTATCGCTTGTTGGTGCGTATGGTGCAGTGTTTGAGATCGGCCAGTTGATCTCAGTAAGATATAGTTCATGTTTTGTTTTTGGACTTAACCATGTCATTGCAGCTAAAAGACCTATTTTATCTGATGTAGAAAACCCAAGTTGAGTATTTTCAGGGGCACCACGTCTGTCTACGTACAGTAAAGCTGAAACCCCATCGTACTTGTACTTAAAAAAATTAAAAAGCGTATGAACTGTAAAATGGTACTCAAAGTCGATCACGCCACTACCTATTAGTTTTAGATGCGGGTATTTTTCTTTTTTAAGATCATAAGCCGTTTTGTAAAGAGCGTTGTATTCGTCAACACTAAAAAACCCCCATTTAGCACGGTTGATAGTTGTCCCTATCTCGTAAATATCTATTTTGTTATTTAAAGTAGAAAAAATTAGTTCTAAATTTTTTTTAAAAAGTTCCAAGTCTTCTACATTTTCCCTATCTTGCATAACTTTTAAAGTGATTTTTTTATTTTCAAAGTTTGACAAAAACTTCACAAGATCATTTAGGGTCTCCATCTCCCATAGTTTAAATCTTAAAAGTATATGTTTAACTTCAAGATCATGAACAAGCTCAACAGTTTCCTTTGCTTCTCGTTGGTAGTCAACACCTAAACAAAAAAAAGAATTTGTATCTATTTTTCTATTTTTTATAAAAGGCATCATCACTAGTGAAAAAGGTATTACAAGCAAAGAAGTGGCAACTGTTTTTAGTATTGAGCCTAAAGAGTGCCTTCTCATCTGTTTTTTATAAACCTTGTCTTTTAGCGGGTATGGCTGATCGGAATAGTTATCCCAAGTGTATGGTTTTTTCATAAAAGTATTATAATTAAAAAGATATAATAAACAGATGAAAATATGTATAGTTAAACTCTCAGCCTTGGGTGATATAATCCACACTATGGTTGTATTGCAATTTATAAAACAAAAATATCCAAACTCTAAAATTGACTGGGTTGTTGAGAGTGCATTTAAAGATATACTTGTAAATAATCCACATATTGACAATATATTTACAATAAATTTAAAAGCTGTAAAAAAAAGTAAACTAAAAATTTTTTCTGAGATAAAAAATATTAGAAAATTAAAAAATAATAGTTATGATCTGGTGGTAGACGCACAAGGCTTACTAAAATCAGCTATAGTAAGCAAGCTGATTTCTGGAAAAAATATAGCTGGTTTTTCTAAAGACTCTATACGTGAGGGAATTGCTTCTGTTTTTTACACAAAAACTGCCTCGATACCTTATGATAAAAATGTTATAGATCGAAATGTTGCTTTGTTTAATAGATCTTTGGACATGCAGGCCACAAAAGATGACTTACTCACTAAAAAGCCTTTTTTGTATTCAGCTTTTTATGACTCAAAAGCTACAGATATATTATTTGTTCTTGGTGCATCAAAAGAAAATAAGATATACCCAAAAGAGAAATTTTTAGAGTTAGCTATGCTTTTAAAAGAGTATAAAATAGAATCCATTTGGGCAAATCAGTATGAAAAAGATGCAGCTGAGTATATCGCATCAAAAGCTGAAAATGCAACTGTATGTTCTAAAATGAGTTTAGATGAACTAAAAGACAAGATCTTGAAGTCCAAATTGGTTATAGGTGGGGACACTGGACCAACACATATTGCATGGGGATTAAATATTCCATCTATAACAATATTTGGAAATACTCCTGAGCATAGAAATACTTATGTAACAGATATAAATAAAGTTGTAAAATCAGAATCAAAAGTTGATGCACTTAACCTTGAT
>JBEPWC010000286.1:0-2770 GCA_041642615.1 Sulfurimonas sp.
GTGTTAAAAATATATACTTACCATTTGCATCAAGCTCCCAGATATACTCCCCTGAAGCTTCTGCAACATCACTAAAACGCTTCTGACTCTTTCTTAGGTTCTGTTCTAGTTTTTTTTCCTCTGTAACATCTCTAAAAACACACAAAAAATGTGGTATCTCATCTATCATATTGAGTATAACTGTTACTCTTATGTCTAAGATTTTTCCATATTTTGTTTTATGCTTTGTCTCAAAATCATCTCGTCCATTTTTGATAATATTATCTATATGTTTAGCTGTTTGTTCTGGATTTTCAAGAGCTTCATAGTCTGATATAGAGATCTTTTTAAACTCATCTTCTTCATACTCCAACTGTGTGTAAGCTACTTTGTTATAAGCTACAGGTAATTTTGTTACGGTATTTATAAGTACAACAGCATCTGGAAAAAGCTCAAATAGCTCTTTAAACTTCATATTCTCTTGATTTAACATGTTGTCTAAACCCTTTTTGCTAAAAACGATCCTAACTTCTGATCTGTTTTATTTATATGGTTTATTAACCAATTTGTCAAAAACTCTATAAGTTTGTTTTTTTCTATAGGCTTACCTTTACTTATAAACTCTCTTATCTCTACTACTTTTGCTGAAAACTCACGGTGTTGTTTCATATGAGATTCATACTCTTTTTTAGAGTGTGCTTCATACCCAAACTCAGACATCATCTCCTCTTCAGTTTCAAAGTGATATAAAACATAACTTAAAAGATCTTTAGTGATAGCTTCTAGTACCTCTACAGAATCATCTTCATGAAGTTTTGTGTTTGCCTCATTTATTGTGTTTACTAGTATTCTGTGTTGCTCATCTATCTCATCGATTCCTGTGTTATAGTCATCTTTCCATATAATTTGTTGTGTTTCACTTTGCATGTAGTTGCCTTTTTTGTAAGATTTTATTTACAACTGATTGTTGCTTTTTAATTTTTTCTATCTCATCCCTTATTTTATCTAAAATCATTATAAGTTTTTTGCTTAAAGACTTTATCTGTACTATTTGTTCTTGATCTATAGTTTCATTTTTATTTTTGAGTGTTTCGTAGACTTTTTCACAGTAAGCATGAATCTGCTGGTGAGCTATGTCTAGCTCTTTAAAACTAGGTGTGAGTTTATAGTTTTTATTTCTATTTTTTTCAAACCATTTTCCAAACCTGCAGTTTGTATATTCAAAACCTAAAAGTGAAATATCAGGAGTTTTCTTCTTTAACTCCTCTATAACTAAAGACACCCAATTTTTATGGTTTGACTCTGCTAGCAAGAGTTCAAAGTCAGCACGTGAGGGAAGAGTTTGAGAAGCTATTTTCCATCTAGGATCTGGAGTAAAGTTAAGTATAAAATTTTTCACTTCATGTGAGGGCATAGGTTTTGATATGGCAAAACCCTGTATCTCATCACATCCCATCTCCATAAGTGATACAACATGCTCAATATTTTCAGCTCCCTCAGCTGTTACACTTATATCAAAAGCACTTGCTAATGCTACAACAGCTTGGACGATTGCCATATCTTCTTCATTTTGAAGCATGTTAGACACAAAACTTCTATCTATTTTAACAGTATCAATACTTAGCTCTTTTAAATGTTTAAGCGATGAATAACCTGTTCCAAAATCATCTAAAGCAAAAGTACTACCTAAAGATTTACACTCTTCAACTATGCTGTTTGATCTGTTAAGATCCTCTACAACATCGGTTTCTAGTATTTCAAATTCTATTCTTGAGAGCAGATCACTACTTAGCTCTTTTTGTTCAACTTGCTTTTGAATTTTTTTTAAAAAATCTTTTTGCTTAAACTGCTTAGGCGAGATGTTTATACACATTTTTATGATCAAACCCTCATCTTCCCACTTTGCAAGTTGCTCAATAGCCTCAGATATAACCCAGCTATCAAAAATCTCACAAAGTTCATCATCATTTTCGATCAAAGGTAGAAACTCCCTAGGCTGCATTAAGCCTAAGAGTGGATGGTTCCACCTTGAGAGTGCCTCTACTTCTATAATCTGCCCTGTTACAGAGTTAACTTTTGGTTGGTAGTACAAACAAAAATCCCTATGTTCAAGTGATTTTTTAATTCTTCCTAATGCTTTATAGTTAGCTTTGATCTTATGATCAGCTGCAATATCAAAAAAACTAAATTTATTTTTTCCACTATTTTTTGACTTATACATCGCTACATCAGCATGTCTTAAAAGTATCTCAGGATCTACTTTATCTTTTGGGTATAGACTCACACCTATACTAGCACTAATAGTATCTATTACCTGCCCATCTATAACATATGGAGCTTTTATGGTGTTTAACAGTCTATATAATGTTATAGCACAATCTTCACTCTGACTAAGGTCTGTAAGAATCACCACAAACTCATCACCACCTAGTCGTGCTACTGTATCATCACTTCGAACTACCTCTTTCATCCTTTTTGAGACTTCTACTAAAAGAGTATCTCCAGCTTTGTGACCATAAGTGTCATTGAGTGACTTAAAACCATCTAGGTCTATCATACAAACTGCGATGCTAGTTTTGTTTCTAGTAGCGTGTGCTACTGCAAAGTTAAGCCTATCTGAGAGTAAGAGTCTATTTGGAAGTTTTGTTAAAGCATCATAATTAGCTATATGTTTGTACCTAATCTCTTCATTTTTAAGTTTTGTTATATCTAGACAAGTTGTGACAATATACTCAACACTATCATCTTGATCTAAGATCGGCTGTACAGAAGTTTTTATCCACTTTGTATT
>JBEPWC010000287.1:0-2767 GCA_041642615.1 Sulfurimonas sp.
CTCTCCCTCGTAAAAACAGCGAAACCCACAGGTTGCCTTTGAGAACTAGGAGCGCTCTTATTAGGAACAAAAGGCGGAACAACCCTACTAGGACGATTACTAACCGGCCTCGGCTTCGTCTGCGTCATAACAGGCTTTACCATAGTAGTTGTTTTAGTCATAGGCATCATTGTTTTTTCTTGAGTTACTTTTTCACTTACTATGCTATCAGTGAATGTCTTTGTTTTACTTCTGCCAACATTCCTATTTTTTAAGCCTGAAGCTTGTTTTAAGCCTTCATTTTGTTTAGATGACTGTTTACTCGAAGTAAATATTTTTTCACGAAAAATAGGCCTAGAAACAGGTTTCATTTGTTTTGTATCTTGCACATCTGCTTCTTTTTCTTTTTTCTTAGTTAATTGCTTTTGTTCGCTCTCGAGTTTATCAGGTTCTGCAACTGCAACACTTGCACCTGCAACAGCGCCCGCACTCTTAGACACAGTGTCAATAACAGCACTAGTTTTAGCTATTTGAGGTTCAACAACATCTTTAACAGCACTAACTGCTTGAGTGCTAGGAGCTGAAAGCGGAGTAGGACCGACTTTTTTAGTGACAGTTTTCATAAGACTACTTCCTGAAGGAACAATGTTCGTATTAGAAACAGTTGGTTTAGGCTTAGGCATTTTCTTAGATGACTTATACAAAGCACTTGCAACATCATCAGTTTGAGAACTCACACTCACACCTTTAGAAGAAATAGTTTGAGAATAAGGATCAACTTTAACATTCGCAGCTCTATCAGCTTTAGACAAATACCTGCCTGACCTCGCACTAGTAACATCATCAAACACAGTATTAGTAAATTTTTCTTTAGATGTAATTTTCACATTTCCATAAGGAGTATTATAAGACATAGTTTCAGGAGCTTTAACTTCTGCCACTTTCTTTGAAGCAGTACTCTCAACACCACTAACTTTCTTAGTTTTAGCAGTTGAGAACTTAAGATCATCCGCGCTACTAACAAGTTTAGATTTAGCTGCTTTACTAGTTTTAACAATACTAGATACAGTTCGATCACTTCCATAACTTCTCCCTGCACTAACAAAATCGCCTTGTCTAACAAAGCTCTTAGTACCTACATTAGTTGCTTGAACAGTATCAGCACGACCAAGAACTACACCTTCTTTAGTCGTAGTGCTAACTCCTTCTGAACGAGCAAAACCAGTATTAGAAGATTTAACAACGCCTTTTTTATCTAATTGAGATATTTTAAGATCTGTTTTTCCACTTTGCAGCCTAACTCCTGCATCGTCTGCTCTATCAATTATTCTAGTAGTAGAATCAACCTGGTACTGCTTAGTTCCTGATTTAATTTTTATACTTTGTTTAGATGTAGATTTAACAACGTCATCAGCTAAGTTTGTTGATCTTGTTTGACCTATGCCTTGACTTGTAATTTTAGGCTTTTTAAAAGCTCTAACTCCTGCTTTAGTACCTGCACCTGCAAGTTTCATAAATGCATAACCTGCACCTAATTCCGTTGCTACGCCTAAAGGATTGCTTTTAACATTCTCACCAGTGCTAGTTAAAAAACTAGTCACTCCTTCTTTAGGTTTTTTATAAAGAGTAGAAGGTTCTTCTTTTACATCTTCAATTATTTCTCGTCCTCTTTCTTGCACTTTTAAATAATCAGGATAATTGTCACCGCCTATTCTTAAAGTTTGAACAGTTGATTTTCCTAATTTACCAAGGTTCACTGCTGCTTTTCCTGCTGCAATTAATGGCAAAACAGCTATGTTAGTAAATGTTGATTTGCCTTCTGCTTCTCTTTTTTCTTGTCTCTCTAATGCTTTTCTCTCTGCGAAACTTAACTTATCATATTGTCTGCTAAGCCAATCATCTCCTGATTTTGAAGGAGAAGGCGCACTTATAACAGGAATGAAAGAAGCAGTTTTTTGTTTTTTGTTTTGTGATGTGCTAACAGAATCTTTAAGTTTTACATTTGAAGGTTCTTGTTTCTTGGTTTCTACACCTAGTTTAAGAGTTACGCTTCCGCCCTCTCCTTTTTTCTCTTTTTTCTTAGCTAAACGATTTACTTCTCGCTCACCAAAATAATCAGATATCTTTTGCAACCTCTTCTCATACTGCTCTTGTGTCTCATCTTTAGTTTTAGGAAAATCTTTTTGTCTGATATTCTTAGCATACACAACGTTAGCCTGCTGCTCGACTCTGCCCCCTTTTCCCACGGTTAATCTTGCTCTATTCTCATCAGAAAACGCTTTTTGCTGCTCAACCAAATAATCCTCAGACTTCAAAGCTCGGCCTTTCTCATCCACTACTAGATTACCTTTTTTAGCTTCACGTTTTGCTTTCTTTTCAGCCGCTTTTTTCTCTGCGACTTCTTTCGCACTAAGCTCTTTAATAGTCTTACCAGAATACTTAGATTTAATTTCTTGAGAGCCATCCTTTCGAGTTACCTTAGTATAAGAAGATCCTTTACTACCTGCACGTGCAACATCCCGTTTCTTTTCCTCAATTCTTTTTCTTGCACTTTGAGCCGCCTTACTATCTGAACCGTAACGTTTCTCCTTGAACTCTACTTCGCTAACTTCTTTCCCGTTCCACTTATAAGTTCCTACCATTTAAAAAAACCCCTTCTTTTTCCAACGAGAAAACACGTTCTTAGCATCAGACTCATTACTAATAACAGCACTATCTAATTTGCCACCATCAGCACCACAAATCTTTATTTTCATTTTACCCTTCATAAACATAAATAACACCTCAC
>JBEPWC010000288.1:0-2761 GCA_041642615.1 Sulfurimonas sp.
ATAACCTTGCCGGTATAGACATAGATGATGGAGATGAGTTTTTCTCCCCCTCAAAGTTTGTAGTAACTGATATAAGAAGTGGTATGCAAGTTACAAATGTAACTCCAAATGAGTTAAAGATGATGTTTAATGTGAGAAACACAACTCTAACTACACAAAAAGAGGTTAGAGAGTTTGTAGATGCTCAGTTAAAAGATTTTGATTATGAGTTAAAACTAACACAAGGTTCATACCCTTTTTGTACAGATACAGATACAAAGGTTGTTAAAAATATTGACAAAGCTATAAAAGAGGTAACAGGCATAACACCAAAACATTCAACCGCAGGAGGAACTAGTGATGCAAGGTTTGTAGCACTTTTTGGTATAGATGTGATAGAATTTGGTGTAAAAAATGATACTATACATGCTGTAAATGAGAGAACAACCCAAAAAGAGGTTGAAGATCTTTATAGGGTATTTAAGAAATTGATACAAGAGTGGAAATGATATGAAAAAAATAGTTATAATGATGCTGTTTATAACTTCACTTTTTGCTGAGCAAATTGGTGATATGAGTTTCTCAAATGATTATAAAAAGGTTATGGATATAGCAAAAAAAGAAAACAAGCGTGTATACCTTTTAATAACTAGTAGTGATTGTGGTTGGTGTAGAAAGTTTGAAAATGAAACTCTACCAGACTGGACTGTAGCAAGTAAGCTAGAGGATTATTTGCTATTACATATAGATAGAGCTAAAGACTATCTCCCATCAAAGTTTAATTCAAAAAGGGTGCCAAGGCACTACTTTTTGACACCTGATGAACAAGTGATACTTACGTTTTTAGGTTATTTGGGTATTGATGACTTTAAGTCTTATATAGGCGATGTGCAGTGGCAGTACAACGACAAAATTAAAAAAGGAATTATAAAACAATGAAATTCATTAAAACAAACAAAGCACCCTCAGCAATAGGTCCATACTCACAAGCAGTAGTAGTTAACGGTATGGTCTATACTTCTGGTCAAATAGCACTACTCCCAGATGGATGTGAAGATCTCTTAAGTGATGGTGTAGCACCTCAAGCTAAGCAAGTACTAGAGAACCTAAAAGTTCTTTTAGAGGAGTCTGGTAGTTCAGTTGATAAAGTTGTAAAAACAAATATATTTTTAAGTTCAATGGATGATTTTACAACTGTAAATGAGATCTATGGTGATTTTTTTGGTGATCATAAGCCGGTTAGATCAACAGTAGCAGTAAAAACACTTCCTAAGAGTGCACTTGTTGAAATTGACGCTATAGCATTAGTTTAGAGGCTATAAGTGACACCAAAAAAACGTCAAAAGCATGAAGCTATTATTCAAAAATCATTAGAGCTTTTTGCATCTAAAGGTTTTTATAATACAACTATACCAGATATAGCAGGTTCATTAAAAATGAGCGTTGGAAATATGTATAACTACTTTAAGTCAAAAGATGCTTTGGCTAAAGATATTATTCAATATATATCTTCATATCTTGGTAAAAAAATAAAACAAATCAATGAAGAAGATATATCAACAAAAGAGAAAACTACAAAGATAATCAAAATGTATTTTGAGACAGCATCTTTAAAACCTGAGATGATAGACTATTTTTTACGTATATATCTTTCAAACCGTGAAGTTTTTGCAGAGAGTTGTCAAGGTATGGTATGTGTAAATGAGTTTGTAACCGAGATAATGATTTATTTTGAAGAGGGTGTTAAATGCGGAGACCTTAGAGACCAAGATTTTTTTAGTGCTTTTGGTCTTTTTATGGGTTATCTTGGCGGTATGGTATTTCTTAATGGTGAAAATATACTTCCAAAAGAGTTGGATGAGTATGTTGAAGATATATCCAACAATATATATAAAGCTTTGAGTGTGTAATCATGAAAAAGCTAAAAGTACTTTGGCTGAGTGCTTTGGCTTGTAATGGAAATACACATGCTTTTTTTAACTATCCTCAGTTAGAATATTTTTTAGATAACTTTGAATTTATATACCACCCTGTAATTGAGTCACAGTACTCACTCAGAGATATAGTATCAGAAGATATAGAATGTGATATTTTACTTGTAGAAGGTGCGGTTTCAGAAGAGTTTTTACGAGCAGGTGTGTCTATAGTAGATATTATAAAAAAGTATTCAAAAATAGCTAAGAAAATAATAGCTGTTGGAACATGTGCATCTTACGGCGGTATATTTAAAGAATCGGACTATTCAGGTATAAGCGGTCTTTTTTTTAGAGAAGATCAAGAGGTAGAGAGATTTAAAGAGTTTAAGAAAAAGTCAATTAACCTCTCAGGCTGTCCCGTTCATCCTGAAATTTTAGCAAATACACTGTTTGCAATAAAAAAAGAACTCAAAATTACCTTGGATGATATGCTAAGACCAAAAGAGTATTTTGCATACAGTATACATAATGGTTGTACCAGAAATGAATATTTTGAATACAAGGTAGATAACCATAATTTTGGTGAACTTGAGGGTTGTATGTTTTATGATCACGGTTGTCAAGCACCTTTTACACATGGAAGTTGTAATAAGCTTCTTTGGAATGAAGTTAACTCAAAAACAAGAGCAGGTCTGCCTTGTATGGGTTGTACTGAACCTACTTTTCCAAGAGAAAATCTTTTTAGCACAAAGAAAAATATGGGTATACCTGAAAATCTCCCTTTGGATATTGGTAAAAGAACATACCTTACACTCGCCGGAATTACAAAAGCATTTAAAATAGACAGATTAGAAAAGAAGTTGATT
>JBEPWC010000289.1:0-2757 GCA_041642615.1 Sulfurimonas sp.
TAAAAGCACAAATGATAAAAGCGAGGATAGCTGCTAATTTAACACAAGGCGATGTTGCAGAACTACTTAAAACAAAAAAAAGTAACATATCAAGGCTGGAGAGTCTTAATGCAAAGAACCTTCCAAATCTTTCAACTATTATCGATTATGCTAATGCTGTTGGATTTAAACTTGAAATCAATTTTAAAAAAATTGTAGCTAGATAAATAAAATAGTGCCAGAGTAGGACTACCCTACTCCAGCACTTAACTAGCTTTTTTCTGCTTAGCAATATGCCGAAGCAATGTTGATCTACCAACCCCAAACTTACTAGCTACATTTTGAGAGGTTTGATTGTGTTTTAACTCTATTGCTTTTAGCACTTGTTGTTGAGTTAGTTTTGGTGGTCTTCCTAATCTTACTCCATTTGCTTTTGCTTTATTTATACCATAGACTTGTTTCTCTAGTCTTATATCCTCTATAAATTCACTGAGATAGAACAGCAGTTCATCTAGGCTATAGCTGTTTAAAGAGATATACTGCTGTTTGGTAGCTTCTCACTTTTGGGGTCTGACCCCTCTATTTTTTATATTTTTCCTAAAGACCCCTAATGGTGCTTTGTTTTAGGTAGTTTATTTAAAACAAATACACAAATGATAGCTAATATAATAAACATAGAAATAACTTCAAGCATAATCATCACCCTTTTTTTTAAAATATGTCTGCTATCTTCCAATGATTCTTTACTGCTAGATAGCCAATAACTGCAGCAATTATTATACTTATCGGAATAATCATGACTGGTTCAAACATTTTCTATTTCCTCTATTTTCTTTTCAATTTTGTTTAGTTTGTTATAGTTTAGTTTAGGAGTTTAGGTGCCTGACACCCTTTTTTATTGCCATAGCCTATAACCTTTTAAGAGAGAATTTCATCAAGTAGCTCTTTTAACAAGTTCATCTCTGTATCGTTTAGTGTGGCTAGTTTTTGGATAAATCTATCGTTATCTATCGCTCTTATTTGTGTGACGATAATATCTGAATCTTTTTCTAAATCCTCTCTTGCTTTTATTCTCATTCGTATAGGCTCGGTATCATCTACAAGTGAGGTACTAAGAGGTATTACAATCGTAGTTGGATAGTCACTCTGGTTGAGTTCATCGTTTTGAAAAACAACAACTGGCCTTACTTTTCCCATCTCATTTGATTTTCTAGCAGGGTTGAGATTTACAAGCCAAATTTCGCCTCTACATACCATCATCTATAGTTCCCTCAAAATCGCTAAATTCTTGTTTGTCTATATCTTTTGTTTTTTCTATGGCTCTTTGAAGTTTAGACTTTTTTACTTTCTCTACACTGTTTGCGTATTGTTCTATAGCTTCTCTTATAACTTCACTCTTTTTTTTATGCAGCATCTTTGCAATATTATTTAGTCTATCTTCTAGCTTTTCATCTAGTCGTACTGTTGCAGTCATAGTGTACACCTCCGTTTTTTGTAATTTGTAATACAGTAATAAGTAGTATAGCATAAATTTATTTAACTTTTCACTCGTCATCCTCTGGCTTGACCAGAGGATCTAACACTTGAGACTAGATTCCCAATCAAGTTGGGAATGACGAGGTGTTACTTTCTACATTTTTGGGGTCTGACCCCTTTATTTATTTCAAGATTTTAGAAACTGCTGGATGACTTAGACTGAGATGGTTTGCTATCTCTGCTTTTGTATATCCGTATCGTATGCTTTTTTTATATTTTCATTTCTGTTTATGTCATGGTCTAGTTCAAAAAATGTTTCCAGTCTTTTACTTAGTACTTTTCATTTGCCGTCTCTTGTAATAAGTTTAGGAGATTGATACAAAAATGTGCCTGACACCCTTTTTTGAAACTTATGTGTTAAGCTTTGTGTGGTATAATTGTCAAAAATGAGAAAGGAGTATTGTCATGGTAGATATAGAAGAGTTAAAACACGAAATTGTTGAACGTTTAAAACCTCTTGAGCCTGAAAAAATAATCTTGTTTGGTTCTTATGCTTATGGCACTCCTAATGAAGATAGTGATGTTGATCTTTATGTAGTGACTAAAGATGAGTTTATCCCTCAAAGCTTTAAAGATAAAATGAATGTAACTAAAAAAGTATCAAGAGCTATAAGAGACTTGCGGACTCAAACTGCTATAGACTTAATAGTTCACACAAAAAGCATGTCTAATAAGTTCAAAGATATGGGCAGTTCTTTTTCTAAAGAATTACTTACAAAAGGTTTAGTTTTACTGTGAAAAAAGATCTTGCGCTAGAGTGGCTAAAAGCATCGTATAGTGATATTATTGTACTTGATAGTATTGTAGGTAACGAAGTCATAACTCATATGACTGCTTTTCATGCTCAACAATCTGTAGAAAAATCATTAAAGGCTATACTCGAATATCACGAAGCTGTTGTTCCAAAAAAGCATGACATACTAATGATAAAAGATAAAGTATCTGGTTTTATCACTATTAATAATGAAGATATTTTAGAGGACTTAAATAGCCTATATATTGAATCAAGATATCCTGGTGATATTGGGCTTCTACCTCATGGTAAACCAACTTTGGATGATGCAAGAGGGTTTTACGAGTTTGCTAAAAGTATATTCTATCGTGTGTGTAAACTTCTAGAAATAGATCCAAAAGAAGTAAAAAAGTAATTATGGGTATACGGCTTTAGCCGTGCCTGTTGGTGCAGCTAAAGCAGCACATCCAAATCTTCTTTGCATCCTTTGGAGTCTTCCTTTGGGGTCT
>JBEPWC010000290.1:0-2735 GCA_041642615.1 Sulfurimonas sp.
ACATCTCGTGGACCTGGTACTGCTATGTGTTTTGCTTTAGAGATCGTTAAAAAGTTTAAGGGTCAAGAGATGTACAACAATTTAAAAGCGGGTCTATTAGCTGATTTTTGTTAGTTAATGATCAAAGACTTGTCTTGTGAAAAATATACTATTAACACTACTAATACTTGTTTCAATCTTAGATGCACAAGATAAACTAGTAAAAGTTGGAGTCTTATCAAAAAGAGGTGATGCAGTTACACTTCAGAGATGGTCATCAACAATAAACTATTTAAGTGAAAATGTGGATGGTTATAAGTTTGAAATAGTTCCACTTGGATTTGAAGAACTACGTAAAAGTGTTAAGAAAAACGAGGTGGATTTTGTACTTACAAACACTATGTACTATGTTGAGTTAGAGTATATGTATGGTGTAAGTAGAATAGCTACACTAAAAAATTCTTCAACTTATGGTGGGAGTCTTACTAGTTTTGGCGGGGTTATTTTCACAAGAAACGACAGCAATATAAATAGTTACGAAGATATTGTTGGTAAACGGTTTGGTGCTGTAAATATAGACTCTTTTGGTGGATGGGTTATGGCTCAAAAAGAGCTAAAAGATCATGACATAACCACAAAAGACTTTGGAGGTTTCGAGTTTTTTGGAAGTCATGACAAAGTTGTACATGCAGTTAAAAACAAACTTGTAGACGCAGGGACTGTTAGGAGTGATACTTTAGAGCAGATGCAAAAAGATGGTTTAATTGACATTGATGACTTTAAAGTTATATCTGCAAAAAAGTACACGAATTTTCCATTTTTAGTTAGTACAAGACTTTATCCAGAGTGGCCTTTTGCAAAACTCTCCTCTACATCACAAGAGCTTTCAAACGCTGTTTTAGTAGCACTTTTAAATATAAAAAGTGATTCTAAAATAGCAAAAGATTCAAATACTTCGGGTTGGACTATTCCACTTGATTATACAAAGGTTCATGAACTTTTAGAAGAGTTACAGATTGGTCCTTACAAAGATATGGGTAGGTTGACTTTTGAGAGGTTTTATGAGAAGTACAGAGTATTCTTTTATGGAGTTATATTTGTATTTATAATTATAACCTTGGTTGTTTTATATATATCTAAACTAAATTATAAGCTAAAAGAATCAAAAAAAGCTATAGAAGATTTAAACTCATCGCTAGAATTAAAAGTTAAACAAAGAACGGTTGAGTTGGAAAATATGTATAAAGAGGAGAAGCTTCTAAAAAACATACTTCAAACCATGTCCGATATAAATGAATTACTAGTCTCTTCATTTTCTACAGAAAGTATTGTAAATAACTCTATCAAAAGGCTTATCCAACAAGATGAGTACAGTTTTGTATGGATAGGTTTGGTAGACGATGATAGTTTGGATGTGATCGAACAATACAGATATCTAGAAAGTGAATATGAAGATCAAGTGTTTGACCTAGCAAAAGAGTCTATAGATACAAGTAAAACAATTATCAAAAAAATCATACTTAGTAGTGAAAAGTATGCATGGATAGCTAGCATACCTATTAGATTTACCCAAGAGTCTAAAATACTTGGAAACCTTTGTGTGTTCTCAAATCGTGAAAATGGTTTTATAGACAAAGAGCTAAATATGCTTGAAGAGCTTGCAACAGACATAGGTACAGCACTAAACTCTATAAACCAAAAAACAAAACTAAAAGAGATGGAGTTAGAGAAGATATCCAACTATGAAGAGACCATACTTGCTTTTGTAAACATAATAGAACAAAGGGACAACTACACAGCAGGTCACACTTTAAGGGTTGCTAAGTACTGTAGACTTATAGCTGAGGCGATGGATTTTAGTGAAGATGATGTTTTAAAGCTTGAAAAAGCGGCTATCTTGCACGATATAGGTAAAGTTGTTACACCTGACTCTATTTTACTAAAACCCGGAAAATTAACATCATTAGAGTATAACCTAATTAAAGAACATGCTAGTGCAGGCTATCAGATGCTATCGAAAATAAAGATGTATCAGGATTTAGCAGATATTATTAAGTATCACCATTCAAACTATGATGGAAAAGGTTATCCAAAGGTAGCAAAAGAGAAGTTAGATTCGATCCCTTTACTCTCACATATTATGATGGTTGCAGATGCTTTTGATGCTATGACCTCAAACCGTATATATAAAACAAGAAAAACTATAGATGAGGCTATAGAGGAACTTAAGATCTTTAGTGGCTCGCAGTTTCATCCCGATGTAGTAAAAGTAGCTATAGATGTACTTTCAAATGTAACTCTAACAGACACTTCACAGATGCCAAAAAGTGAACTTGAAGAGCGTCGCTTTGCATATTTTTTTATGGATTCGTTGACCGATCTGTATAATGAGGATTATTTAAAAATAGAGTTATCAAAAAGATCAGATTATGAGAAGCATATAGTTATTGTTGAACTAAATGATTTTTCATCATATAACAAAAAATACGGCTGGAAAAAAGGAAACTCATTTTTAAAAGAGTTTGCAAGTTATCTAAAAAACAGATTTAGTTATGCAACTGTGTTTAGATACAGAGGTGATGATTTTATACTTATATTTAAAGAGTATCAAGACATAAAAAAAGATGATCTACTCAGTTTTGAGATGCTCAAAAAAGAGGATTTAGACTTTAACATAACACATTTCATGTATGATGAACTGCCTGATCTATTTTCTTAAAAAGATCAGATTTTTTAAACTTCTACTCTCATCTAAG
>JBEPWC010000291.1:0-2734 GCA_041642615.1 Sulfurimonas sp.
ATCTTTTTCCCCCACCGTTTGGACCAATGATCCCGATATACTGTGAGTTAAAAATCTCAAATGAGACGTTTGAGAGTATGTTTACACTCCCAACTTTGAAGCTCACATTTTTTACATCAAAGATTGGTACTTTAAAATTCATCTACACTCTAGTGCTTTTTGTATTTTTTCTATGTTTTGTTCCATGATCTCTTTATAGCTCATGCCTTGCTGATCTTTTGTTATATTTCCAAGTGGATGTAGAGTATCTACTTTTACACCTGTATCTTTTGCAATTGATTTTACGATCCTATCACTTGCAAAACTTTCAAAAAATATAACAGATATACCTTTTTCCTCTACTAAATGCATAATACGCTTAATATCTTTTGGTGATGGCAGAGCATCGTTTGAGAGTCCACTGACTGACTCGATCTCAAATCCGTACCTTTTACCAAGGTATGAAAAAGCGTTGTGATTTACCACAATAGTGTCTTTCTTACACTCTTTAAAACTACTCTCATAAAGTTTTTGCATCTCTTTAAGCTCTTTTATATAAGCTGTTTTATTTTCTAGAAAAAACTCTTTGTCTTTTGGTGAGAGTTTTATAAACTCTTTTGTTAAAACCTCTGTCATCGTTTTCATATTCTCTATATCTAGCCAGTAGTGTGGATCGATTGCACTTTGTTGGTCATGTTGATCGTGATGTTCATCGTGGTGACGATCGTGATGCTCACCGTGATCGTGGTGATGTTCCTGATCTTTAGCTAAATGTCTAAGTGCTACATGCTTTGACATATCTAAAGATTTTGGTGTTGAAAACCTTGAAACCCATGGCTCCAAAGACGCACCACTGTAAACAAATAGATCAGCATCTTGAATACTTGCCACTTTTTTTGGACTAAGCTCATAGGAGTGAGCATCACTTCCAAATGGTAGCACGCTCATAATTTCAAACTTGTCTTTTGCTACATGCTTAGAGATGTCATAAAGTGCGTATGTACTAACTATCACATCTAACTTAGGCTCTTTTGAATCTTCTTTTTTATCCGAGCTACACCCTGAAAATAATAATACTAAAAGAGATGAAAAAACTATGGTCTTTATCTTATTTAAATACATCTGTTACCTATCTAGGGCACCTCTAAAAGCCCTATGCTATAGTGCCCAAAGGGAGATAAAAAGAGAAGAATCTTGCACAAAATTTTTCATCGCCTTAGCTACGGCTAAGACTCAAAAAAAGTTTTGCACAATCTTATCTCTCTTTTTAACTCTGAGATTGTTATAGGGTTATTAGAGGTGCCCTTTATTTTTTCACATTATACCCTATTTTGAATTAAAGGTTTTTTTAGGTATAATTCGCAACTTTAATTATGGTATAAGTAAGAGACCATAAATAATATCATAGCTAATGATAAAGAGAAGCTATAAGATATGAGGCGAAAATCCGCAGGAGCTACTAGTAGCTTCAAGGGTTTTTAACGAAGTAGATTGTAGCTTATCTTTTCACCCGTAAGGGCAACATTTAAAAGATTCATCTTCTGCGTTGAACTTCACTTAACGATACTAGTATCGCCAAGCAAAGTTCGCCTTGAATCTAAACCTTTTAAATGTTGTTATCTATGAAGTTATTTATAGTCTCTTACTTAAAGCCCAACAGGATTTTATAAATGACAACTAGTTTTTTACTTATTGTTCAAATAGTTTTAGTGGTTTTAATCGTAATCGCTGTACTATTACAAAAAAGCTCAAGCATCGGTCTTGGAGCATATAGTGGTTCAAACGACTCAGTATTTGGGGCAAAAGGTCCAAACAGCTTTTTAGCAAAAGTTACTTTCACAATAGGTTTTTTGTTTGTAGTAAACACAATAACTCTTGGTTATATGTATTCTCAAGCGGCAAATGAATCTGTTGTTGATAGCATGGTTGAAGAGACAGATGTTGTAGCACCATCAGCTGCACCAACTGCTACTACACCAACTACAAAAGAAACAAATACATCAAAATAAAGGGAAAATCAGATGTTAGATGAAATTTATACTGAATGTGAAGAAAAGATGCAAGGAAGCGTTGAGCACATGCACAGAGACTTTAAGACTCTAAGAACTGGTAAGGTGTCCACTACAGTTTTAGACAATGTAAAAATAGACTACTACGGTACTCTAACTCCTATTGATCAAGTTGGCTCAGTTACTGCACTTGATGCTACTACGATCGCAATCAACCCTTGGGAGAAGCATCTTTTAGGTGACATTGAGTCTGCTATAAATGCTGCTAACCTTGGAGTTAATCCAAACAATGATGGTGATTTTATCAAACTTTTCTTTCCACCTATGACAAGTGATCAAAGGCAAGAAACTGTTAAGCAGATGAAGGGGATGGTTGAGGATGCAAAAGTTTCTGTAAGAAATGACAGAAGAAAATCAAACGAAGCTATAAAAAAACTTGAAAAAGACAAAGAGATAACTCAAGATGAATCAAAGTCTGCACAAGAGAATATCCAAAAGCTAACGGACAAATACATAGCTAAAATAGATGAAGATGCTAAAGATAAAGAAGCAGAAGTTCTTAAAGTTTAAAGCAGGAATAGTATGAACATTAAACAAATATACATGGATGCAGAGGCTCTTTTAGAAGGGCATTTTAAACTAAGCAGTGGTAATCACTCTGGGTTTTACTTACAATCTGCAAAAGTTTTAGAAGATCCAAAAACTGCAAAACTTCTAGCTGATGCATTAGCAGCACAGATCAAAGA
>JBEPWC010000292.1:0-2729 GCA_041642615.1 Sulfurimonas sp.
CATTAATACTCCTTGGTCAGGTGTTGGAGCTAAAAGCTAGGGGTCGTACTTCTGAAGCGATTAAAAGCCTCCTTGGATTAGCACCAAAAACCGCACGACTGATTAAAAAAGACGGAGAGGAGAGTGATGTTGATCTAAACCTTATCCAAAAAGGTGATCGTCTACGCATTCGTCCGGGAGAAAAAGTCCCAGTTGATGGTGTAGTTATAGAGGGAAACAGTACACTCGATGAATCAATGGTAACAGGTGAAGCTATTCCGGTACATAAAGAATCTAAAGATAAACTCATAGGTGCAACGATCAACAAAACCGGTTCACTTATAATGGAAGCTGAGAAAGTGGGGAGTGAAACACTACTCTCAAGAATCGTAACTATGGTAGCTGAGGCACAGCGAAGTCGTGCTCCGATTCAAAACTTAGCGGATTTAGCAGCATCATATTTTGTCCCTGCAGTAATTGTCGTTGCAATCGTTACATTTATCGTATGGGCTATATACGGCCCTCAGCCAAGCCTTACATATGCCCTCATCAATGCAGTTGCTGTACTTATCATCGCTTGTCCGTGTGCTTTGGGATTAGCGACACCTATGTCTATAATGGTCGCGATGGGTAAAGGGGCGAGTAGCGGTATACTTTATAAAAATGCAGAAGCTATTGAAAATATGCGTAAGGTAGACCTGCTCTTAGTAGATAAAACTGGGACACTAACTAAAGGGCACCCTGAAGTACTCGGAGTCGTGCCAAGCGATAAAGCAGATAAAGAGACACTACTCAAACTTGCAGCATCTCTTGAGAAAGGTAGTGAACATCCTCTTGCCGAAGCGATCATAAAAGCAGCAGATGGAATTACACTTGAAGATGTAAATGATTTTGACTCGGTTGCAGGTAAAGGGATCAAAGGGGTTATAAAAGAGGAAATTGTTCTTCTTGGTAATATGGCTATGATGAAAGATCATGGTATTGAGCTAGGGACTCTAAATGAAGAGTTTAAACAAAGAGAAGAAAACGCTCAAACAGTTATGTTTTTAGCAAAAAACAATGTTTTAATGGGTTTTATTTCAGTATCTGATCCTATAAAAGATGGTATGAGAGAAACGATAAGTGCTCTGCAAGACAAACAGATAAAAGTTGTAATGCTTACGGGTGATAACACCGGAACAGCTCGTGCCGTCGCTAAAGAGCTTGGAATTGATGACTTTGAAGCACAACTTTTACCAGAAGACAAAGTAAAAGCACTTAAAAAATACAAAGCCGAAGGCTACACCATTGCAATGGCAGGTGATGGAATAAACGATGCACCCGCTTTAGCACTCGCAGATGTAGGAATCGCTATGGGAACTGGAGCAGATATAGCGATGCAAACAGCGGATCTAACTTTAGTAAAAGGGGATTTGAAAAAAATCCTACAAGCTAGAAAACTAAGCGACATAACGATCAGAAATATTAAACAAAACCTTTTCTTCGCCTTTGTATACAACAGTTTAGGTATCCCAATCGCTGCTGGGGTACTCTACCCGTATTTTGGTATTTTACTTAGCCCGATCATCGCAGCAGCTGCCATGAGTTTTAGCTCTGTGTCGGTTATTGCCAATGCACTGCGTTTGCAAAGAAAAGGTATTAAATAAAATATATAAAGATAAAGAGATCATACAACTTTTATATTTAGAGTATAATTAACTTATGAAAAAGCTACTTAGATCGTTGTTTATTTTCTTTATTTTTTTTTATATATCTTTTAGTACATTTTTATACTTTTTCCAGGACAACTTTTTGTATCATCCTCAACAAAAGAGTTTTAACTCTTTGGAGGAGAAACTTTTCAAAAATGATAACTTCTCAATCTACACTACACTTGTTAACAATGGGAAAAAAAGAGCTATTATATATTTTGGAGGTAATTTTGAAAACGTAGAATATAACTATTTTAATTTTTCAAATACTTTTAAAGAGCACACATCATATCTTGTACAGTACCGTGGTTATTTAAGTTCAACTGGCAAACCATCACAAAAAGCCTTATATTCAGATGCACTTCACATATATGACAACATAAAGGACAAGCATAAAGAAGTTATAGCCATAGGACGAAGCTTAGGCTCTGGTATTGCAGGTTATTTGGCATCAAAAAGAGATATAAAAAAGCTTATTTTAGTTACACCATATGACAGTATAGAAAATGTTGCTCAGGATAAGTTTAAAATTTTTCCTATCTCGTTGATATTAAAAGACAAATACGATTTGGCTTCAAGAGTAACTAGCATAAAAGCAAAAACTTCGATCATATATGTTAAAAATGACAATGTTATAAAAAACGAAAGAACAAAAGAGCTTATAAAACAGTTTCCAAAAGAACAGCTTAGCGTAAAGGTTTTTCAACATGAAACACACAATTCAATACTTGATAGCCCAAAGTATTATACTTATATGAAAAAATTTATATATTAGAGTGTATGTTTACTTGAAATAGATAAACTATCTTAAAATATTAATAAACAGGAGTGTTATCATGTCAAAGACTATAGAATTAAATGGAACTAAAAAAGGTGTTATCTCTGTAACTAAACTAAGTGAGCCTTATGGAAAAGGAAGCAGCGATGTTGCTAGTATTGGAATATCATTAGCCGGTAATACTGATTCCCCTGAATGGAAAGTACATATCCCTCTTGAAAACCTTGATGATGTTATAAAGGCACTTCAAGAAATAAAATAATTTTATGCTGACAAATAAA
>JBEPWC010000293.1:0-2692 GCA_041642615.1 Sulfurimonas sp.
ATCTCACTTGGAACTAGTTTACCTGAGCTTGTTGTGTCTTTAGTTGCTCTTAAAAAAGGATCAGCTGAGATGAGTATAGGAAATATTATAGGTTCTAATGTTGCAAATTTCTCAATGGTTTTAGGTGCAGCTTCGCTTATAAATCCACTAACCGTGGACTTAGTGGCAAACCAATACGATATGCTAGTGATGCTTGGAGCATCTCTAACACTACTGTTTATCATAGCAAATAGACTCTACAACAAAGCAGGAGGGATATTTCTCCTTGCTATATTGGCACTATTTATCCAAAATGCCCTTTAGGCATTTCTTTAGTAAAATGCTTTTTAGTGTTCTGGATAAGTGCTATTGCTTTATATACCCCATCTCTAAAAGTTTATTGTAGATATTTGACACAATCTCTCCGGCTGCTGAACCACCATGTCCACCATGTTCAACCATAGCCATTACTACATATTGTGGGTCTTTATATGGCCCATAAGATGTAAACCATGCGTGTGAACGTGTATAGTAATCCATCTCATGCTCAAGCTGTCTCTCCTCTATATCTTGTAAGATACCAACCACTTGTGCGGTCCCTGTTTTACCAGCTATTTTTACTTTTGAGCTTAGGTAGTGTGTAGCTGTACCCTTAGAGTAGTTACACACCTCATACATAGCTTTTTGAATTATAGGAAGTTTTTTTAATTCATCCTCATTTAATACATCTTGTAATATAGGAGTAACCTCTTTGTCTCCTATTTTTTTAGCTATTACAGGAATAGGAAGTTTGCCTGTAGCCATAAGAGCAGTTAACTGAGCTATCTGAATAGGTGTTGTTAAAAAATCACCCTGACCAATAGAGGTATTTACAGTCTCACCAATATACCATGGACGATTAAATTTTTTTCTTTTCCATTCCCGAGATGGGACTGTACCTATAAACTCATTTGGAAGATCAATTCCGGTTTTTTTACCCAAACCGTACCTTTTTAATCCAGCACTCATCTTTTTTATCCCAACTTGCAAACTACCTTTGTAAAAATAATCATCACAACTCTCTCTGATAGCTTTTGTGATATCAGTAGTTCTGTGTCCGTCTTTTTTCCAACATCTAAAAACCCTTTTACCAAGTGGCATCGATGATCGACAGTCAACTGTCCAGCTCGGACTGATTTCATTTGTTATGTATATCAGTCCAAGCCCTGTTTTGATCACAGAACCAGGTGGATAAAGACCGTGAGTAACCTTATTTGTAAATGGCTTATCAAGGCTCATAGAGAGTTTTTTCCACATCTCATGCGAAACTCCATCTACAAATGTATTTAGACTGTATTCTGGAAAACTACTAGCACTAAGCACCCTACCCTCAATATCCATAACAACAACAGCACCAGCTTTATTTTCAAACATAGAAGATATATATTTTTGAAGCTCCATATCTATGTTTAAAGTTAGTTTTCTATCCTCTTTTGCTTTTTCATGTGAAATCTGCTGAATGATCTGGTTATTAGCATTTACTTTAATCGTCTTGCTTCCAGCTTTACCTTGAAGGTATGTATTATAATACTTCTCTATACCACTTTTTCCAACATATCCAATAAGCTTTATTAGTTTATCATCTTTTATATCTTTAGCATTTGCACGTGACACGTAACCAATTAAATGAGCTGCAACTTTTTCATAAGGATAAAAACGTTTTGGTGCAGGGACAACCCTTATATTTTCTCTTAAGTTTAGTTTTGTGTAGACAGGCATTATCTCATTGTAGGAAATAAAATTTACTACATCTATAAAATCATGATTATAAAATGTGTCTTTCTTTTTATATGTTTTTTTTATTTTTTCTTTATCTAGTTTTGGCAACAGTTCTATTAGGTTATTTAACTCTTCTTCATATATTTCTTTATTTTTTTCTAAACTCAAATGTGGTCTTAGTTGTATTTTAAAACCAAGCTTATTAATAGCTATGGGTCTATTTTTATTATCTGAGATCTCACCTCTTACTGGGGATATACTTTCTGTTTTTATGGTGTTACTTTGTGATAACTTTTCGTAATATAAATTTGATTCAACAGATAAAACAAACACCCTTATAATAAGCATGATCCATATTAGGAAAAAAACACTTAAAATAAATTTTATTTTCATAGTATACTCACTATTAAAAACTCAATCACTATATAGTACAGAACATAGTAGCTAATAGATGGCATTGGCATTAAAAATATTGTTGAAAGGATTGAACTAAAAAGATAAAATCCAATATAAGCAAGTACAACTATTGAAGCTTTGGTGCAAACTTTACAGTTAAAGTTTTGTTCGATTCTTGGAAGTATATATTTCATCACTAAAGCAAAATAGATTATTGCAGAAAAAAGTAGGTAACCCTTTTCACTCTCATAAACTAAAATTGAGAAAATAATAAGTACTATACTTAAAAGGTCTTCTCGTCTAAAAGCTTGGATAAACAGAAAAAATAGTACGCCAAGAAGTGGTGGCAAAAACAAGTATATGCTACTTAAGCTCTCATATAGCACAAACAGTGCTACGTATATAAAAGGGCTTAAAGATTTTTGATTAGAGATACTTCGTTGCATACCGGAAAATGTTTACACTTAATACAATCTGCCCATATTTTATGCTCAGGCAGAGACTCTTTAGGGATTTCAACAAATCCCAACTTCTCAAAAAACTCTTTTTTATACGTTAA
>JBEPWC010000294.1:0-2692 GCA_041642615.1 Sulfurimonas sp.
AACTAACATCTGCAATATCTTTGATCCTAACCTTAATGCCTCCAACTCCGATAATAGTATTTTCAACATCCTCTTTAGTTTTTTCACCGTTATATGTAGATATATAAAGGTGTGAACCTCTCTCTTTTATGGTACCTATTGGAAAAATTGAGCTTATATTTTTTAAAGCAGACACTACAAGTGCTGGTTTAAGATCTAGTGCAAGTATCTTTTTAGTGTTTAGGTTAAGTACTAACTCCTCATCAGCATCACCACGGATTGTGATCTCGCTTAAGTCTTTTATGCTACTAAGTTTAGTTTTTAGCTCCTCTGCTCTATCTAATAGTTCACTTTTTTGCATATCTCCAGACAGAGCGATCAGAACAAGTGGGAAGTTGTGCGTTCTAATCTTTGCTATTGGCTCAGACATATCTGCTGGAAGATCTTTTTTTACAGATGATATTACATCTTTAACATCGTTTAAAACCAGAATGTTGTCAGAGTTTGGCTTGATATCTACACTTATGGAAAATGAACCATTTTTAATTGTTGTCTCGATCACATCAAGCTCATCAATATTTTGAAGATCATCCTCTATAGTTTTAACAACCATATTGTCTAAAACATCTGCACTCGTTCCAACGTATCCACCACTTATAGTGATCTTATCCATATTCATAGGTGGGAATATCTCTTTAGGGATATTTTGATACGAAAAAACAGACATAATAAAAATAAAGGCTAAAAATATATGGTTTAGTCTTGGCTTATCTATTGCAAATTCTATAATTTTTCTTATCATTCAAACTGCCTTTAAAAAATTGTATCTATAATTTGGTTTTTATACTTAATCTCTTCTACTGATGCACCTATAGCCTTATTTTCCTCTTTTAGAGTATCATACTCCGCTTTAAGTTTAGAGATCTCTCTACTTTTATAATAAATCTGTTGAGTTATATATACCTTTGGAAAAAGCACCATCAAAATAAACAGCATAACTACTAGAGTGTAAAAAAGGTAACCAATATCTAACTTTTTTAGAGGTTTTAGTACCTTCTCAACCTCATCTAGTAATAGATCTTTAGAATTCATTATAGACCCATTTGAAAAACTCTAAGTTTTGCACTGCGACTTCTTGGGTTTTGTTTCAGCTCCTCCTCAGTCGCAGTTATTGGTTTTTTTGTTAGTATCTTACCAAGTGAGTGGTTGTTACCACATGTACATCTCATAGCCTGTGGATCACATATGCAAGACTTAGCCCACAAAGCAAATGTTTGTTTAACTATCCTATCTTCAAGTGAATGAAAAGATATGATCGCTATTTTTGCATTTGGCAGTTTTGCCTCTTTTATGGTCTCTAACAAACCTTTTAACTCACCTAACTCATCATTTACTTCTATTCTAATCGCTTGCATTAAAAGAGTTGCTGGATGTATCTTTTTCCCACGTGGCATATGTGTTTTTACACACTCGCTTAACTCCTTAGCAGAGCTAAATGGTCTGTTTTTTACGATCACATCTGCTATTTTCTTGTAGTTTCTAAGCTCTCCAAACTGTTCTAAAACACGCTCCAATTCAGATTTTGAGTAGCTGTTTACAACCTCACTTGCACTAAGAGCAGCACCCTTATCCATGCGCATGTCAAGGTTATCACTCTCATATGAAAAACCTCTCTCTTTTTGATCAAGTTGAAGTGAGCTAACCCCTATGTCTGCTAAAACAAGTTTGATGTCTTCTTTTTTATACTCTTTTAGTATATCTTTTATAACACCAGAGAAGCGCCCTTTTTTTATGTCTACTCTTGATCTAAATGGCTCTAGCCTTTTAGTTGAGAACTCTATTGCAGTTATATCTTGATCTATCCCGATCAGATGGGATAAAGGATTGGCTTGTAGCATCATAGATGAATGTCCGCCATACCCCATTGTGCAATCTACTATCATCCCATCTTCTACATCTTTTGCGACATCTAAAACTTCTTTATATAAAACTGGAATATGTGGTATCTCTTGCACGTTGTAAAGCTCTTTATTTTTTTAGTGATTATACTTAAATTTATTTAATACTATGTAAAATCAAACGAATTAAGTCTAATTAATTTATTATATTGTATTATACTAAAAACAAAGGATTTTGGATGAAACTAACTATTATTATTTCTATACTTTTAACCACCTATCTTAGTGGTGCTACACAGATTGTTTTAGGTACATTTACAAAGTCAAGTAGTGCTATAAATACTAAAGATGAACTAACCAAAGTAATAAACAATAATCCAGAGCTTAAAACTATGGTAGACAAAAATAATATAAGAAGTGTAACAAAGCAAGATGGGAAGTACTTCTTAGTGACACTTGAACCAATTCTTGAGAAATCTATTCAAACAAAACTACTAAAAAAAATAAGATCAACAAAATTTAAAGATGCATATATATTAAAACTTGAACTTACACAGACAGAGAATCAAACTAAAATCGAATCTAAAGAACCAAATGTTAAAGATCTTGAAGTTAAAGAAGAACCTGAAGCTAAAAAACAAGATATTAAACCTCAAGAGATTACCCCTGTTACTGTAAAAGAAAAACCTGTAAAAAAAGAGATTCAAAAACCAAAACCTATTCAAAAACCAAAACCTATTCAAAAACCAAAACCTATAAAAAAAAATGAGAGTAATTATATTTAAAAACATCAAATGGAGATAATATCAACTATA
>JBEPWC010000295.1:0-1928 GCA_041642615.1 Sulfurimonas sp.
AAGCTTTAAAAGATGGTAAGTTGGTGATTTTTGATATCGATGTTCAAGGAAACACAATAGTAACTAATCGCTTGGGCGACATAGTGACATCTGTTTTTATATCTCC
The DNA here is from genome assembly GCA_041642615.1 of Sulfurimonas sp. Classification (GTDB taxonomy): domain Bacteria; phylum Campylobacterota; class Campylobacteria; order Campylobacterales; family Sulfurimonadaceae; genus Sulfurimonas. The sequence continues at coordinate 107 of JBEPWC010000295.1, forward strand.
CCCAAAACTCTCAGTACTTAAAAAACGATTAATATCACGTGCAACTGATGATCAAGATGTGATAGATAAACGTATAGCAATGGCTCAAAGGGAGATCCAGCGTATCAGTGAGTATGATTATCTAATAGTTAACGATGATCTTGAAGAAGCTGCTGATGTGTTAAAGACTATAGCAAAAGCGGCAAGACTAAAAATACCAGGTGATGAGATAAACGAATTTGCTCAAAGCTGGGAAGATATATAAAAATTTTGTATATGATAAGAGAATATACAGAAAAAAAAAGATATACTCACAAGATTTAATTTAAAACAAGGAAACAACTATGGGAATGCCTAGTGGAACAGAACTACTTATAATATTTGGAATTATAGTGCTACTTTTTGGTGCTAAAAAAATACCTGACTTAGCAAAAGGTCTTGGTAAAGGGATAAAGAACTTTAAAAATGAGATGAACGATGATGAGAAAAAAGAGGTTGCAAGTGATGAACCTAAAAAAGTTGAAGACTCGGAAAAAGTAGTTTCTACAGAAACTACAGAAGCTCCAAAAAACACTACTACACAAGCGTAAGCCTTGAAGCAACGTGTACAATTGTATCTTCGTGACAAACTTGGTCGCGAAGTAGTTTTAGAAAAACCTCGTGATCGCTCTTTTGGTCACTTTGCTACTCCGATCGCTTTTTCACTTGCTAAAGAGTTAAGAAAGTCTCCTATGGTGATTGCGGAAGAGCTTGCATCATCTTTTGATGGATCCAGTGAAGTTTTTAGTAAAGTTGAATCTGTAAAGGGATATTTAAACTTTCGTTTAAGTGAAGACTTTTTAAATGAGTACGGCTCGTGGGCACTAGATAATCCAAAAGATTTTGGAGCACAGCAAAACACTCAAAAAATACTCTTAGAGTTTGTAAGTGCAAACCCAACAGGACCACTTCATATAGGACACTCTCGTGGTGCTGTTTCTGGAGATACGCTTTATCGTTTAGCAAAGCATTTGGGTTATGATATCACAGCTGAGTACTATGTAAATGATGCTGGAAATCAGATAGATCTGCTTGGACTATCAATCCAGCTTTATGGACAAGAAAATATTTTAAAGCAAGATGTTGAGTACCCTGAGAGCTATTACCGTGGCGAATACTTAGAACCTCTAGCAAATGAGGCAGTTGAAAAGTTTGGTAAAGAGATCTTAACTGATGAGTCTCGCCAAAAAGAGCTAGCTATCTGGGCAAAAGATGGTGTGATGGAGATCATTAAAGAATCTCTAGCAGATACAAATATCTTTTTTGATACTTTTGTTTATGAATCATCTCTATATGAAGATTGGGATCGTGTAATGGATAAGATGTCTAAAAACGATCCCAATGCGATCTACGAAAAAGATTCAAAAATCTGGATAGCATCTGAGGCTAAGGGTGATGATAACGATAGAGTTGTGGTGCGTGAAGATAAGCGTCCAACTTACTTAGCAGGTGATATAGTTTACCATAACCAAAAGTTTGAACGCGGATTTGATCACTACATAAATATCTGGGGTGCTGATCACCATGGTTATATACCACGCGTAAATGCAGCGGTAGAATACTTAGGTTATGATTCAAACAAGCTGGAAACTTTACTTTCTCAAATGGTTAGCCTACTTAAAGATGGTGAACCATACAAGATGAGTAAACGTGCTGGAAACGTGATACTAATGAGTGATATAGTAGATGAGATCGGTGCAGATGCTTTGCGGTTTATATTTGCTTCTAAAAAGAGTGATACATCTTTAGAGTTTGATGTAGAATCTCTTAAAAAGCAAGATAGCTCAAACCCTATATTTTACAT
>JBEPWC010000295.1:1938-2687 GCA_041642615.1 Sulfurimonas sp.
GCACATGCTCGTATAAAAACGATCATATCAAAGAGCAAATTTAGTGAAGATGAGATCTTAAAAGCCTCACTAAAAGGGCTTGATGAGCAAGCTGATACTCTGCTTTTTGATGCACTTCTTTTACCAGAAGTTATTGAGGATGCTTTTAACTCACGTCAAGTTCAAAAACTGCCTGACTACTTACAGTCGTTAGCTGCATCGCTTCACAAATTTTACTATGATGTGCGTATAATTGGACGCGATGATGAAGCTAAACTGCTTAAACTTTTAATGGTTGTAGCACTATCTATTAAAACCGGATTATCTTTGATGGGGATAGAAGCAAAAGATAGAATGTTTAAGGAAGAAGAGTTGAGCTAAAAGTTTAAGTGAAGAAGTTATAGTCTTCACTTTAACTCCAATTCTGGATATAGTTTTTTAACCTCATTTAAATACTTTTTAGTAACTTGAATTAGAATTGGATCTTTACTAATATCTAACCACTGGGCTATAGTTTTCATATCTTCATATCTCATAGAAGTACACCCTGCGGTTGGTTTATCTACCCCTTTTTGAACATGTAAAAATATACAAGATCCACCACCATGTTTTTGAGCCTTGTTATGATCTACCACTACACCTAAGCGATACTGCTTATCATCACGCCTCATTAGCTCAAAACTTTTTGGCTTTTTTTTTGGCTTTTTTATTATTTTGTTATAAAATTCTGAGTCGCTATCATCCACACAGATCAGATCTTTACTTGCATA
>JBEPWC010000296.1:0-2674 GCA_041642615.1 Sulfurimonas sp.
ATAACCCGTTGCCCCACATATGGAGCTTTTTAGCCATAAAAATATCGTAACCCTCAACTATATTCATATGGTTGGGTGCTCGATACTCGTAGGTCTCAAACAACTCCATCATAACTTCTATATCTAAGACCCCTTGCTTTTCCATAATAATTATATCTGCTGTGTTTGCAAGTGTTGTATATGCTGTTTTTAAAAGTAGATCTTGCTTGTTGTGTTTTGAGAAGATATCTTTGTAGATCACTATGTCATTGTCTCTTGGCAGAGCTCTATATGGGTGGTTAAAATTTTTAATGTGCTGCACTTTTGCTTTTGGATAGAGTGAGGTTAAATCTGGGGTTTGCTCCTCATCATAATAAGCTATGCGTAGTTCTGCTCCATGGCTTGTTAAAAGCTCATACAACGCTGTAGTGGTCTGATCTACACCAGTAGTAACCTGAATATATCTATATCCAGGTTGAACCCGAAAAAGCTCTAAAAACTGTGTTAGATCACCCATGAAGTTCCCTAGTAAGGAAGATCGTGAAGCTCACGGAAAAGATAAGCTTCTACAATGTCATCTATATTTCTTTGAGTATGTGCTACTAATGGCATCATATTGTAATCCATAAACATCATAGGGTTCTCATCATCATTTTCCAACACGACAGCTTCACTTATCTGCTCAAAACCATCAAATGTATCGCAAAACTCAACTTTTTTAACAACACCTTCATCCACATCAACTTGAGCCCATGCTTTAGCTTCGTAAACTTTTGTGAGTTTTGCACTCTCTTGATCTTTTGAATCGACTGGCAAAAGAAGAAGCATCTACTTTACCTTTTTCATATCAAGCTTTAGTTTTTTGTTGTTCATGATCCCGATTCCTTTGTCTAAAACGCTTAGAGCTATTGTCTTTGCATCTTTTAGTGAGTGCATTTTATAAGTACCACACTGATACTTATTGAGTTCTGGGATATCTTTTTTTCTCTTTACATTTAAAATATCTTTCATAGACGCTTCCCAAGCAGATGCTACTTTTTTCTCACTTGGTTTTCCTATAACTGACATATAAAATCCAGTCCTACAACCCATAGGTGATACATCTATGATCTCAACTTTTTTGGAGTTTAGATGATCACGCATAAAACCTGCAAACAGATGCTCCAATGTATGGATCCCTTTGCTTGAGAGTTTGTCTTTATTTGGCTTAACAAAACGCAGATCAAACACCGTGATCGCATCACCACTTGGTGTTTTCATACCCTTAGCTTTACGCACAGCAGGTGCTGGCATAATTGTGTGGTCTACTGTAAATGAGTCTAATAGTGGCATGATTATATTCCTTAATTTTATTTCATAAAATGAAGGAAACCCTTCATCTAGTTTAAACACGATGTCGGGAGTAATCCCGCCATCTACGCTAACGCTGAGTTCTCTTCGGCAGAGAGCCCATTGCACTAGTGCAATTTAATTTATACTAGATATTTTATCGTGAAAAAATTTATGTTTGTTGAAAAAGATAGATTAGATTTCCAATCAAGTTGGAATTTGAAAGTTATTGATTCTACTTTTTAGAGTAGAAAGGTTTTAGATTTGCGTGAGATTGTGCAAAACATCCAATTAAGGCTAGGCTAGTAGCCTGCCGTATTGGATTTTTGTGCAAGATTGCGTAAAGCTAAGAGCTTTATACTTTAGCTTCTTCGCGGCGTTGTAGATACTCCCAGTTAGAGTCTACTCTCTCTTGCCACTCTTTTATAAGATACTTATACTCATCTTTAAAAAGGTGTTTAAAACGTCCCTGTGCAGCTAAATACTCTTCAACTGGAACAACATTTTTAGGTCTGTAAGTAATGTTTAACTCTTTACCGTCAATGATCTCATATAGTGGCCATACAAGTGAATCAGTTGATAGATCAGCAATGCTCATAGTATCTTTTGGATCAAACTTCCACTCAGTACAACACTGTGAAGCTGCATTTATAAACACAGGACCCTCAACAGAAAAACCGTGTTGGATCTTTTTAACCATGTCCTTCCATTTGTTTGGAGAAACTTGAGCTACATATGGAGCACCGTGTGCTGCCATGATTGCCATCATATCTTTTTTGTTTTGCTTCTCACCGTAAGAATGGCTCCCTGCAGGAGTTGTAGTATTACTACCACCTATTGGAGTAGAAGATGAACGTTGACCACCAGTATTTGCATAAACCTCATTGTCAAGAACAACGTGCATCATATTGTGACCACGTTCAAAACAACCAGAAATCCACTGAAAACCAATATCGTAAGATGCACCATCACCCGCAAAAGATACAAATTTAGGGTTACGATCAGGCTGCTTTAGGCGACCTTTTTTAGCTAATGCTTTGTGCATAGCTTCAGCACCTGCAACTGCAGTTGATCCGTTTTCAAATCCAATATGGATCCAAGAAGCATCCCATGAAGTATATGGATAAACTGCCGTACAAACTTCAAGACACCCAGTTGATGCTGATAGTACCATATCATCATTTGTTGCATTTAAAACTTCACGAACAATAATTGAGTGAGCACAACCAGGACAAAGAAGGTTAGCTCCTTCAAATCTGTCTGCAGAAGTTGAGAACTCTTTTAAATTTTTTATTTTTTTCATTTCACTCATAATAAGTCACCTTCTTATAAAAATGATAGTTTCGGTCCACGAACACCGATAAAC
>JBEPWC010000297.1:0-2668 GCA_041642615.1 Sulfurimonas sp.
CCGCCCGGCTGCCCCTTCGCGCCGCGGTGCGACTACGCGATGGACGTCTGCAGACAGGAGAGGCCGAAGCTCGAGAAGGTCGGCGAGAACCATTACCGGGCCTGCTACTACCCGGCCGACAAGCTCCAACTCCGTCACGTTGAGGCAGGAAGCTGAGACCATGCAAATGACGCAACAGAGTGAAAACATAGTCGACGTCGTGAACCTGGTGAAGTACTTCCCGGTCCACGCCGGGCTGTTCCGGTGAGGGCGGCCAGACCAGATCCCGACTGCCGTGCACAACACCGAAGGCAATAGCCGACGAACACCCAAAAGAGGCTACTGTTTTAAAAGAGGAGTTTTACAAAAACTTTTTAACTCAAGTAAAAGATAACTATCAACCAAAGCTTGGAGGCTTTTCAAATGCACCAAAATTTCCCCAAGCAAACACACTAAACACACTCCTATACATCGATAAACTCTACAACGACAAATCTGCTCGTGCAATGATCACAAATACGCTTGATCATATGATAAAAGGTGGGTTTTATGATCTTATAGATGGTGGTTTTTGTAGATATAGTGTAGATGAAAAGTGGTTGGTACCACACTTTGAAAAGATGCTTTATGATAATGCACTTTTATGTGAGCTTTATACAAAGGCTTATGATCAATACAAAGATGAGAGATACTTAGAGATCGCAAAAGAGAGTGCAGATTTTTGGCTAAAACAGATGAGTGAAGATGGGCTGTTTTACTCAGCTAGTGATGCTGATAGCGAAGGATTTGAGGGCACTTACTACATCTACACATATAAAGAGGTTGAAGATGCACTAAAACAAAGTGAGATTAAAAACATAGAGCAAACTCTTAAGATGCTAAACATAACACAAGAGGGCAATTTTGAATCAAAAAATATTGTTAGGATCGACAAAGAGTTTCCTGAAAACTTTGATATGATCAAAACCATACTAAAAGATCTAAGAAAAGATAAAAAGTACCCATTTTGTGACAAAAAAGTACAAACATCTTGGTCAGCTATGATGATCAAGTCACTCTTTGTTTTAGCAGAGCATGATAAGAGTTATGGTGAAGTAGCAGCTAGATCACTTGAGAAACTTTTGGATACTTTGTATCTCAAAGACAAACTCTACCACACAACCTTGATCGCTAATAAACCAAAAATCGAAGCTTTTTTAGAAGACTACGCATTTTTAGCAGATGCAATGATGCAGGCTTTCAAATACACAAAAGATGATATCTACCTGATCCAAGCCCAAAGGTTTATAAACATAGCTCTAGAGAGGTTTTACAAACAAGGTGTATGGATCTTTTCAGATACGGACTTTGAAGTAAAAGCTGAGATCTATGACAACACATACACATCAAGTGTGGGCGTGATCGTAGATGCTATGTTTAGTCTAAGCAGACTTATAGATGATGAAAAATATGCCCATTTTGCTTACAAAACCCTTGAGTACAACTCTTATGAGATAGCAAGACGACCTGTACTTTACCCTAAGCTGTTAGAACAAGTTTTAAGCTACACAAGAAATGGTTAACTCAAATTTTGGTAAAATAATTTTTAAAATTGAAAAAAGGACTTTTAATCATGAAAAAAATTACTGCTGCTATAATCGTCGCTTTAGCTTTAATGTCAACATTTGCAGGTTGTGATAAACCTGACTACCAACACCCGATGCATAGAAAGTAAGTTATAACTGTTGATGGTAAAAAGTTTTACAAAATATTTATATATGATAAACCTTGGGTTTAAGTATATAAATATATTTAAAAAGACTTATAATCACCCTTTCATAACGCACAAACAAGCCTATAAACAACTCTCACTAGATAGACAAAACTATGCAAATAGTGTTTTAAAACATCTAAACATTGAGGTTAAAATACATGGGCTTATCCCAAAAGACAACCATAAACTTTACGCAATAAACCATAGATCACTTCTTGATATCATTGTGATGGAATCTGCTTTTTCAAAACATGATAAATCTGGTTTGTGGATAGCAAAAGAGGAGCTTTTTGAGGCTTTTTATGGTAAGTTTTTTAAGTATAGTGCTAACATAAGTGTAGATATAAGCAACAAGAAAGGGCTTATCGCTTTTTTTAAAAAGATAAAACACGCACTTCTTAGGGATGATGATATAAACATATATATATTTCCAGAGGGTGAGCGAAACAAAACGTTATCAGAAGGCCTTCTTTTGCTTCATTTTGTTGTGTTTTGACTATTCAGTAAACTCTGCGTCGAAATTACTTTCTAGTTCCGCCTCAGTATTCTCAAAATCTTCTAATTCATTCAATTCGGCTTCTTGTGTTCCTTCGTCATCGGGTTCTTCGACTTGCTCTGAAAATTCACCCTCGAGTTGCTCCTCAGAGGCGTTATTATTGTCTGTCTCTACTGCACTTAGGCGACTTCCGTAGACATAGAGCGCGCCGAGAATGAGGAGAGAAAACAGAATAACCGTTCCGATGATTGCTCCAATGGGATTGTGGTGCGGTTCTCGAGGGCTAAATTCAGGAGAATCCTCCATATTATTTGGATCTACGCTTTCTTCAGTCTGCTCACTGCTTATGTTTGGGTCGTTATCGTATTCTTTCATGAAGATAGTTTTACGTTAGTTTAAAAAATTGTGGAAGATATCTTTAAAATTGCCGCGCCGTACGT
>JBEPWC010000298.1:0-2651 GCA_041642615.1 Sulfurimonas sp.
ATGAGCTGGAAAAAAAACATTACCTTGTGAGTGATAATCTAGTGCTATTGAAATGTTTGTATGTGAGATTGCAAAGTCTCTAAGTGCAGCTGTTTCTGGTTCAGAAAACGGGTGTGGTCCTGAGTATACATTTGATGACATGTTATTGTTTTTTGAAAAGCCCACTTCAAAGTTTCTGTTTAGATCAACTCCAAATGTACCATCTTCATTTTTACGTCTATTTTTTCTCCAAAATGCAAAGTGGTTTCTTGAGTATTCAAAACCATCTGGATTTGCACATGGAACCATGTAAAGTGTTGTACGTTCTAATATCTCACTTAGCTGTGGACCATAGCTTGCATGTTCTTGTATATACTTTCCAAAAGCAAGTGCTAACTCTATCCCCACCCATTCACGGGCATGGATTGTACCTGTATAAAAAAGTGCAGGTTTTTCTAAATTTTTTTCAACCTCATTTGTGATAGTGACTACTATTATATCTCTATCTTCGTGCGTTTTACCAATTACATCTACTTTAAAAAGGTTTGGATTTTGTTTTTGTGCATCTTTAAAAAACTCTACACACTCATCGTATGATGTATACTGTTGTCTCATTAAATATCCTAAAAATTATTTTTTTATTTTTTTATCTATTAGTTCTACTATTAAGTCTATTTTTTTGTTGTTAAAATCTAGACCCATCTTCTCTTGTTCTGGTGTTGCAAAAGCTGGTATCCCATTTACTTCAAGTACTAAATATTCCTCTTTTTTACGATCATATATTATATCAACACCGCCTATATCTACTCCAGTTGCCTTACATGCCCTTTTAGCAAGATCGATAATCTCATCATTTGCTTCACGCATAAACACAGTCCCGCCACTTGTCACATTTGTACGCCAATCAGTCGCACTGGCTTTTCTTCCATAACAAGCTACAAACTCACCATCTACAATATCTACACGAAAATCTGTGTTGTCATAATCTACAAATTTTTCAACATAGAAGTATCTAAGGTCCATCTGGTTTAAAAATGGCATCAACATGTCTAAATTTGCTTCGTTTTCTATCTTTGTTAAACCAACTCCACCCCAACCATCTGTTGGCTTATAAACCATCTTATCCCATTTTTTTATGATCTTTTTTAGCTGTTCGCCATCATCTCTGTGACAAAGCCTAAAATCTGCCGTTTTAACACCCTCATTTCTTAAAACAAAAGATGTTTGAAACTTGTCCTCAGTTAGTGCAAATGAATCGTATGAGTTGATCGTAGTGATCTGTCTAGCTAGTGCTTGGTAAAGGTAGGTTTGATACTGAGTTTGTTCACCTGCATTGTATGAGAAAAACAGGTCTAGCTCTTTATTTAGCTTTATACCATTATAAAGAATATTTCCATTTTTACCAGTTGCATTTCTAAGGTTTATATTGTCAAGCGTCTCTATATCACGCTCTTTTAGCTTTTTTATGATCCTCTCTGCTATAACATCTCCACCACCGTTAGTATACAACCACATACCTATTTTTCTTTTTGACATCACAACTCCTTTTTAAAATCTAAGTTTTCTACAAAGTGCTTAAATAGTCTTGTGCTAAGATCTATCCTACTCTTAAAACTACTCTTTCTAGCTCTCTCGTTTATAGTGTGATCACCATCACCATATGGACCAAAGCCATCAAGCGTTACCACGCCACATGAACTGACAATGTTTGCATCACTCACACCTCCACGCTCTTCGTATTTTAAACTCTGTGAAGTTATGGTTTTTATACTACGAATAAGTTCTAAAGAGGTATCTGAGGTTTGCATAACATCGCGTTGGATTCCACCACTTAGTGTGCTTTTTGTACCTTTGACATATGTTTTTTCTACGATACGCTTTATCGAGTCTAAAACTCTTTTACGCTCATCTATAGTTTTGTATCTGATCTCAAATGTTAGGTGTGCTTGGGGGCTGATCGTATTTGCGCCGATTCCACCCTCTATTTTCCCTACATTTACAGTTGTGCCCTTATCTAAGTCTGTTAGCTTTACAAGCTCTTGGAGTTTGTATGAGGCTTCTAGGTTTGCGTCAAAGCCATCGGCGTAGTGGTTACCAGCATGTGCAGCTTTTCCTTCGATCTCAACAAAAAAAGTCCCAACGCCTTTACGCCCTGTTACAACCTCCATCTCTTTTCCAGCGGCCTCATATACAAAGCAGTAGTCATAACTCTTAGCTAACTTAGCACTTAGCTCTTTAGAGTCATCACTACCTGTCTCTTCATCGCTCACTAGTAACACATCTATGTTGCTGATCTCAATGTTGTCTTTTTTTAACTCTCTTAGTGCTTCTAAAAGGACAATGTTACCACCCTTCATATCACATACACCAGCACCATAAACCCACTCTTCATCTTCAGTGTAATCTTCAAATTTATTAGGTGGGAAAACTGTGTCTAAGTGACCTAAAAGCAAGAGCTTTTTTCCGCCACTTATATGGTTTGATCTGTAAAGCCTATGATCACCTATGTGTTCTCTTTTATAAAGCTCTAATTCAAACCCTATTTTTTTGAACCACTCATCAAAAACAAGACCAACTCTGTCTACACCATCTTTATTTTTAGTGTATGAGTTGATCTTTACAACTTTTTTAAGATCTTTTAAGTAGTTCATCTTAGTCCTATTTAGTTTTAA
>JBEPWC010000299.1:0-2647 GCA_041642615.1 Sulfurimonas sp.
ATAGATGTGGTAATGGTATCACCTGTGTCGTAGGTTACTTTGACTTTTCGTAATTTGGATTCTTCCAATTCCTCTGGCTCATCTTGAAGTGCTTTATTGAATGACTTTTCGGCGTCTTGAACGGCCTTTTGTTGTGATTGGACTTTTTTGTGCATTGAAACAAGATCCTTTTTCAACTTTTCTTTTCCCTTTGGATCTGATTTCTTAAATTTGGACACAAGTTGTTCTTGTTCATCTCTGAGTTTGTCAAGTTTCAATTGTTCATCTCTGAATTTTTCAACTGCTTGTTGGAATCCCTTTGTGATGCCAGCCTCAATTAGTTCGGACTGGATAATTTCTTTAAGTTTTTGTGACATGTCTGTTAATTCTGTTAGTTATGAAGTTCAATCCCTTATAAATATAAGATAATTAATTTTAACAAACAAAACTTATATCACTTCAATGTTTGAGTTACATAATGATTAAACACAGTTGTCCGAAAGTCATTTTCTGTATTTTTCGTTGTTTCCCAAATAGAATTGGATTGATTGATTTTTCGGGATACGCTGCATGCCCCTGCTTACCTTTAAGTGTTATGTAACCATTGATCGAGCCTCTGCGACCAACTTTTATGGCATCTCCGAAAACATCTTCACAAGTTGGCTCAGCTACAACTACAGCATCTGGTAAAAAATCATTCTCTTTTAGATACTCAAGCACCTTTATAGTCCCATAAGTAGCTTCACCCTCTTCATCCGATGTTAGTAAAAGTGAGAGAGTGCCACTAAACTCCTCTGCTTCACTTACAGCTTGAGTAAATGCTGCAACTCCACTTTTCATATCTTGCGTACCACGACCATAAAGATATCCATCTCTCTGAACTAGCGTATATGGTTCACTGTCCCAACCATCACCTGCTGGGACAACATCTACGTGTCCTGCAAAACATAAGTGATCACCTTCGCCAAATTTTTTATATATAAAAAGGTTTTTAGTATCCTCTATATCTATACGCTTAGACTTAAAACCAGGTAGATAAGACTCTATAAAATCTAAAAGTCCCCCATCATCTGGTGTTTCACTCTTAGTTTCTACTAACTTTTTAAAAAGTTCCAATAGTTGCATACTAATTTAACCTTTTGGATTGTCATAAAATACATATGGTGTAGCATAACCACTAATCTCAAAATAAAGCTTTTTCTCACCCGGGTCTACTTTGTAGTTTTGATTTTCATCTAAAACACCATAGCCATAGCGGTAAGTCCTAGGTGTGTCACCTTGCGTTGACTGGGCTGTTGAGAGTTTGTCTATTTTTATAAACCTTTTTACTAACTTTTCTCCCATATATATATCTAAAACACCGTTTGTCCCTGTCCAGTTTTGGATAGAACGCCCTATTTTGTTTTGTGTCTCTTGTGTACATCCGCTAAAAAAAAGTGAAAATAACAAACTCAAAAAAATTATATTTTTTCCCATTAACAACTCCATTATATATTTGCAAAAATATTATACAGAAATTTTCTATATAAGAAAACATTTGTTACAATGTTAAATTTTAAGGTGGATCAAATAAGTGTTTAAATCATTCATAAGTAAATTTGTATTTTTCTTTTGGTCTTTTTTCTTGGTAGTCACTATACCGATCTTTATTTTCATAACATTCCAGTTTAAAGATATAATAAAAAATTCTGAAGCTCAAAAAGTGAAGGTTACATTTAACGCGTTAAAACCTACGATCTCAATACATATGTTTTTAGATCAAGACAGGCAACTAAAAGAACTTTTAGAGAACTTATTTGATAGCAAAGATATAAAATCTGTAAAACTTGTAGATATAGATGGCAAGGAGATCTACTCTAAAGAGTATAAATATATCAAAAAAAGCACTCAGACCTATACAGCAGATATACCAGATCTTCTAACTCAAAAGAAAATAGCCACACTACACCTCGAATACTCAAACAAATGTCTAAATAGATTTAACCAAGAGATATTTGCAGTTTTGATTATCACAATTATGTTTTCTATGGTTGTTTTTTTATTCGTATTTTTTCATATTAGGGATGATCTCATAACCCTTAGGTCTATTGCTATCTCTTTGACAAAATATGCTTCCACTAAAGAGATGGTACCAATAACTCAGACCTCAAAAAGTATTGAGATCTCTACTATTGCAAATATTGCAAATGAGATGCTCGCAAATATAGCTGAGCATGTAAAAAAATTAAAGTCTTTTAATACGGAGCTAGAAAAAAGGGTAAAAGAGGAAGTTAACAAACAACAAAATCAAGAAAAAATGATGATCCACCAGTCTCGCCAAGCGGCAATGGGGGAGATGCTTGAGTCAATTGCTCATCAATGGAGACAACCTCTAAACATTATAGGGATAGCTACAGTAAACTTGGAAACACAGTTTGCCCTAGGTCATATTGATGAGAAAAACTTTAATGAAAAGATGAATATAATTGCAAAAAACATCAACTATATGTCTGATACAATAGATGATTTTAGGGATTTTTTAAACCCTCAAAAAACTATGATAGACTTTGACCCAAAAAAAAGTATTGAAGATGTTTTGAGTATTTTAAGTGCACAACTTAAAAACTATAATATAAAACATACCCTAAACTCAAACTGCAAAACAAGCATATATGGTGTTGAAAATGAG
>JBEPWC010000300.1:0-2627 GCA_041642615.1 Sulfurimonas sp.
GACTACTACTAGATATCTCAGATAGAGAAACAATCGGTATCTCAATGGCTGTGCTAGCTACTGTGTGGCTTCTCTGGACTTTTAAACTACAAAATCCAACAAAGCACTCCCACCTATTTGTAGATCAAGCTGATGTAGATGAAGCTAAACTAAATGCGCTAGAGCATGAACATATTGCGGAGTGGTATATAAACGATACTGAAAAGTTAGTTGTTGTAAAGTATGTAACAGATGCTATAAGCGAAGATGAGCTAAAAGCAAAAATACTTAAATAACATTTTCCAAATGAGAAAGATTGCTATGAAGATGAAAAAGCTAAGACTATTGACAGTCTTAGCATAACTTGTGAAGATGGTTTAGACTATCACTATTTGGACTCTAAACCTACTTCTGAGGAGTCACGTACATATTGTAGTAACGACCCTCAAACTTAGGTGGCTTTTCCATAACACCGATGTCTTCAACCATAGGCCATACACGAAGTAGTACCTCTTTTCCTGCTTCTGGATGAGCCATCTCACGACCTTTTAAAAATACGCGAAATTTAACGTGCTTACCTTTTTCTAAAAACTCACGGGCATGTTTAACTTTATAAGCTATGTCATTGTCTGCGATCTTAACTGAGAGTTTGATCTCTTTAACATCTATTTTAACTTGCTTTTTTCTTTGCTCTTTAAGTTGCTTCTCTTTTTGGTATTTGTACTTACCGTAATCCATAATTTTTGCAACTGGTGGCTTTGCATCTGGAGCTATAAGCACCAAATCTAAATTCAACTCATTTGCTTTATCCATAGCTTCGTCTGTAGATATAATACCTAGAGACTCACCACCATCTATGGTACATCTTAACTCAGGAACCCTGATATCGTCATTCATTATGACACGGTCTTTTTTACTACTCAAAAATTTACCTCATTAATTTTAGTTTTTATTAGAGTCAAGAATTCATCTTCACTCATATTGTATTGCTCACGGCTACGTCTATCACGAACCGCCACAGTTTTACCCTCAACCTCTTCATCACCAATAATAATCAGCATAGGCACACGGCTTTTCTCAGCTGTACGGATCCTTTTGTTTAAAGAATCATTTTTATCGTATATACTACTATCGGCACCAATATCAATAAGTTTATCTGATAAATCCTTAGCATAATCTTTATGAGTGTCCGCAATTGGGATAATTGCTACTTGTGTAGGAGCAATAAACATCGGAAACTCACCAGCGTAGTGTTCTGTTAGTATCCCAACAAAACGCTCAAACGATCCTAAAATCGCACGGTGGATCATAACTGGTTGGATCTTTTCGTTGTCATCTGCGTTATACTCAAGCTCAAAACGCTCTGGTAGGTTAAAGTCTAACTGAATAGTCCCACACTGCCACTCACGCCCGATCGCATCTGTGATCTTAATGTCGATCTTTGGACCATAAAAAGCTCCACCACCCTCATCGATCTCATAAGCAAGTTCATGTTTATCCATCGCAGCTTTGAGTGCGTTTGTAGATACTTCCCAAACCTCATCACTACCAACTGCTTTTTCAGGTTTGGTTGAAACCATCATATTATAGTCAAACTCAAATGTGCTCATAATCTTATCAACAAAGTCAACAACTTCGATGATCTGTTCTTCTATCTGGTCAGCTGTACAGAAAATGTGTGCATCATCTTGAGTAAACTCACGTACACGGAAAAGCCCGTGAAGTGCACCTGTAAACTCATGACGGTGGACTACACCGTACTCAAAATACTTGATCGGCAGATCTCGGTATGAGTGAAGCTCATCTTCATATACTTTTATGTGTCCAACACAGTTCATAGGTTTTACACCAAACTCTACCTCATCGATCTCTGTGAAATACATATTTTCACCGTAGTTTTGGTAGTGTCCCGAAGTTTTCCAAAGATCACTTCTTAACATCTCAGGACCACGAACAGGTTCATAACCGCGTTTACGGTGAGCTTTAAAAAGTAGATCTTCAAGCCTAGAGCGAAGTCTTGCTCCAGCTGGTAACCATAGTGGAAAACCAGCTCCTACCTCTTCACGGAAAGTGAAAAGTTTCATCTCGTTACCGATCTTTCTATGATCACGTTTTTCTGCTTCACGAAGCATATCCATGTGAGCTGTTAAACTCTCTTTATCTGCAAATGCGATCCCATATATACGCGTTAACATCTCGTTTTTAGAATCACCGCCAAGGTAAGCACCTGCTAGTTTTAAAAGTTTAAAATAACGAATAAGCTTAGTATTTGGCAAGTGTGGTCCGCGACATAGGTCTTCAAACTCACCTTGCTTGTAAATACTTACCGTATCATCAGGTATACGCTTCATCACTTCAAGTTTTAGTTCATCATCTTTGAACTTGTTCTTAGCTTCATCCATTGAGATTGAGTACTTTTCTATCTCATGCTTTTTCTTAGCAAGTTTGATCATCTCTTTTTCAATGCGTTTTAGATCACCCTCACCTATCTCCTCTGGCGAATTGCAACTGGTACCCGGAGGGCAACCAACTCATCGGATGAGTAGGAGATTGTCTCCATGACGAAAAAGCTTTCCATCTGTCTCGCTCTCGTGGGCCTTCTGGCCCTGAGTGGTGGGGCGGTCGCCGAGCTCTGCACCGTCGGCGTC
>JBEPWC010000301.1:0-2599 GCA_041642615.1 Sulfurimonas sp.
GATGGGTGCAAAGTCACTGGACAACATAAATATAGGTGGTGGATTGGCTGTTGAGTATGAACAACATGAGGACAAAGTTAGCCACAACTACTCTATAAAAGAGTTTTCAAGTTCGGTTGTCTTTTTACTAGGTGAGATCATGGATGCAAAAGAGATCAAACACCCAAACATCTACACAGAATCTGGAAGATACGTGATAGCCTCGCACGCTGTTTTAATAGCACCAGTTCTTGAGCTTTTTTCACAAGACTACCATGAGAGACTCTTAAACCTAAAGGAGAAAAACCCACCTTTAGTTGAAGAGCTTGTCTCACTAAACTCTATGATCTCTGAGAAAACCTCCATAGAGTATCTTCATGATGCACTAGATCATCAAGAGTCACTCTTTACACTATTTGATCTAGGCTATATCGACCTACAAGATAGATCAAATGCAGAGATACTAGTTCACAACATCATAAAAAAAGCACTCTATATTGAGGGTTTTGAAGGCTCACGTGAACTTGAACTGCTTCAAGCGAGGCTTCAAGAGAGATACCTTGTAAACCTCTCTATTTTTCAAAGTTTGCCAGATTATTGGGGGATCAAACAAAACTTCCCTGTTATGCCGATCCACAAACTAGACAAAAAACCTATCCGTGCAGCTTCACTTTGGGATATCACATGTGACAGTGATGGCGAAATCGGCTTTAACCCATCAAAACCGTTACATCTTCATGATGTTGATTTAGATAACGAGGAGTACTTTTTAGGTTTTTTCAATGTTGGAGCCTACCAAGAGACACTAGGGATGAACCATAACCTCTTTAGTCGGCCTAATGAGTATACTATTGACATTACAAAAGATGCTTTTGAGATTGTACATGGAATAGAATCTGAAAATATACTAGAGATACTAGAAAATGTGGGTTATGAGAGTAAAAATATATTAAAAAAACTTGAAAGCGATGTTATGCAGAGTAACTTTATTGCAGAAAAAGAAAAAGCTGATACACTTACAAAATTAAAAGTATATTTAAAACAAAATGGTTATTTACGAACAACTTACTAAGGTTATATTGTGGGCATACTAAAAGATATTAAAGAAGATTTTTCAAACGCATACAAAAACGACCCAGCTTTAAATTCATGGATAGACTTTTTATTTAACTATCGTGGTATTTGGGCTGTAGCTTGGCATAGGATCGCACATAGAGTTTACAAAGCAAACTTTAAAAGTTTAGCTCGTGTGATCTCTGGTTTTTCACAGTTCATGACAAATGTTGAGATCCACCCTGCTGCTCAGCTTGGGAGCCGTGTATTTATAGACCATGGAATGGGTGTTGTAATAGGTGAGACAACGATCATAGAAGATGATGTGCTAATCTATCAAGGGGTAACGCTTGGTGGTGTATCGCTCACACATGGAAAACGCCACCCTACCATAAGAAATGGTGTTGTAATAGGTGCTGGAGCAAAGGTTTTAGGAAATATAGAGATCGGTGAAAATGCAAAAATAGGTGCTAACTCCGTAGTTGTAAAGCCCGTTCCAGAGTGCTCAACTGCCATAGGTATACCAGCTTATGTTATACAAAAAGGTAGATGTAGGGATCCATTTATGCACAATATGCTGCCAGATATTAATAGAGAGATGTTTCAGTACCTCCTTAAAAGAGTTGCTATTTTGGAGCACATTTTAAATGAAGACAACAAAGAGATTCTAGAACAAGATTTAGAATTGGAACACATCTACGAATCTTTCATAAATGCGATGAAAAACTAATACAAAAATCACTTTTTTTAAGTATAATTTCGCTTAAGTAAAAAATTACATATATTTTCCAAAAGGGCTATTATGACTAATCGCATAAACACGCTATCAGAATCAATTACAATCGCTATAACAACTCTTTCACAAGAGTTAAAAGCTGAGGGCAAAGACATACTTAGCTTCTCAGCAGGTGAACCAGACTTTGATACACCCCAAGTTATTAAAGATGCAGCAATCAAAGCTATACAAGACGGGCATACTAAATATACTGCTGTAGATGGAGTTGTAGAGTTAAGAAAGGCGATAGCAGGTAAACTAAAAAGAGATAACGGCTTAACATATGAACCAAGCCAAATAATAGCTAACAATGGAGCTAAGCATACTCTGTTTAACCTATTTTCTGCTACTATTGAAGATGGAGCAGAAGTGATAATTCCAGCTCCATACTGGGTAACATACCCGGAGCTTGTAAAGTACTGTGGAGGTAAAGTTGTAGAGATACAAACTGATGATGCAACAGGCTTTAAAATAACTCCTGAACAACTAAAAGCTGCTATTACACCAAAAACTAAGATGCTAATACTTACTATGCCATCAAATCCTACTGGTGCGATTTACTCAAAAGAGGAGCTAGAAGGGCTTGCAGAGGTTTTAAAAGGTACAGCCATACTTGTAGCAAGTGATGAGATGTATGAGAAGCTGACATATGATGGTGAATTTACATCTTGTGCAGCTATAAGTGAAGATATGTATAACCGAACAATCACGATCAATGGTCTTTCAAAGTCAGTTGCTATGACAGGGTGGAGATTTGGTTATATGGCATGTGCTGACAAAGAACTTGTAAAA
>JBEPWC010000302.1:0-2572 GCA_041642615.1 Sulfurimonas sp.
ATCTGCAGATGGTGGTTTTTTAACGATCGACTCACTAACTCCCAAATACTCTGCAAGTTCAAAAACTTCACTTTTGTAAAGATCACCGATCGGGTTTATGGCAGATGCAAGATCACCATAAAGCGTTCCATAACCAAGCAGTATCTCACTTTTGTTGCTAGTACCTAAAACTAGTGCTGAATTTTTTGCAGATATATCAAAGAGCGTAACCATTCTAAGTCTAGCTGAGAGGTTTCCACGACGCAGATTATCCATATCTGGGTTTAACTCCTCATACGGCTTTAACATTGGATCTATAGAACACTCTATAGCATCTATACCAAAGTCCTTACAAAGTTCATCTGCATCATCTAGTGAGCTTTGCGATGAGTAGTGTGATGGCATCTTTACACATGTGAGTCTCTCTTTAAAAACCCTATGTGCAAGCACTGCAACAACAGCAGAATCAAGTCCGCCACTCAAACCAACAACAACATTTTTTAAGCCTGTTTTATTTACCTCATTGTCTAAAAAATGTTCTAAAAACTCTGTGATCTGACTATACTTACTCAACTCTAACCTTTAACTTTCTTTAATAATCTAAATTATATCTAATTTTGGTTACTTATCAACAAAATTTTTCTTTAACTATAACTCTTTTTATAAAAGCTTTACTGTTAGTTATCTTTATTGTTTAATGATCCATTTTGCGATCTCATCTACTTCATCGTCTTTTAGGTTTTTAAAATGCGGCATCATCGCACCTCTTGACTCTTTATATTTGTTAATACTTCCTTTTTTTATCCCATCTTTTATAGGTGTGAAATCATCTTTGTATCTTAATGCTATTTTTTTAAATGATGGTCCAACAATATCTTTATCTACTCTGTGACAAGTTAAGCAGTTATTTTTTAATGCTAATCGCTTACCTTTTGGCATAGCTTTTAATCTCTCTTGAGCCTCTTGAGCTTCTAGTAGATTTTTTTGTGTGTAGTGTCTAAACATATATCTTGCTATTGCATCTAACTCACCATCTGTAACACTCTCCTTTTGAGATGGCATAAGGCCGTATCTCTTTAGGCTTTCTTGATCGCAAAAAGCCTTCTCCTCGCTTGGGTAATATACATAATCTTTTACAAACTTAACAGCTTTTGGAGTCCTTTGGCTCTCATTTGAAACCTCTACACCGTTTGCTATATGAAAAGAGACTGCCATCATAGGGGGAGCTACATCGTTGTATTCGCTAGGAGGTAGATCTAGGTTGTGACAAGACGCACATTTTTGCTCTATAAGCTTTTTGCCATCTAGGTTTTTCTTTGGCTTAGTATCACTGCATCCTGTAAAATACAAAACTAATAACAAAAATAAAAAAACTTCTCTCATATTTATCCTCCGATCATATATATAAGTATAACAGCTTTACAATTTAATCTTTTACTTATAATAATATTAATTTTAAATTATACATAATAATTCTTATGGATAATTTTTATCTTTTAAACCATACTTTTCCCATCTTTTTAATAAAAGGAGTCATAAATGGCTTGCGATACAGGTACTAAACATATAGAAGAGATCGAAACATCAGTTTCAAAAAAAGATCAAGAAAATGTAGAAAATACAAAGGAGAAAGAAATGAGTTCATCATTAGTATTAAGAAAATCACCAGAGTTTAAAATGGATGCGTACAACGCTAAAACAGGTCACTATGAAACAGTGTCAAGTGAAGACTATAAGGGTAAGTGGACGGTAGTATGTTTCTACCCTGCAGACTTTACATTTGTGTGTCCTACAGAGATAGCTGCTATGAATGCAAAATACGACGAGTTTCAAAAGATGGGTGTAGAGATACTAGCAGTATCAACTGACACTAAATTCTCACACAAAAGATTTGTAGAAACTGAGCCATTACTAAAAGACTTAAAACTAACGATCGGTGCTGATCCTACAGGTACTGTAAGTAGAGCGTTTGGTGTAATGATCGAAGAGGAAGGTATAGCACTTAGAGGAAGGTTTTTGATAAATCCAGAAGGTACTGTAGTAGCTCAAGAGGTTCAAGCACCATCTGTTGGTAGAAATGTGCATGAATTTTTAAGACAGGTTCAAGCTTGGCAGCATGCTGAAAAAACAGGTGAAGTTTGCCCTGCAGGTTGGACACCGGGCGGTAAAACTCTTCCAGTAAACACTGATGTAGAGCAGATGACAGGACGTGTGGGTGACTACATAACAGTAGAAGAGATCATGTCATAGATATAAAAGGGCTAATCCCTTTTATACCTCCCCTATCTACAAACAAAACTTCGTTTAACATAACTCTCTATGTGCAATACTTTTTAGTTCACTACATGAAAAACCAGCTTCAAGTCTTGCTTCTTTGTTAACTTGTCTTGCCCTGTCAAAACCTTGAGGGTAGTACTTATCTATGATCTTAAAGTAAACACTTTTTTCTTTATTGTCTTTTTTACAAGCGTACTCAAACCAGTGATCTCCCTTTTGAACGTGCGATACCTCCTCTTCCAAGATCACTTTTAGAGACTTTACCAACTCTTTTAGTATCTCATCTTTTTGCAGATTATCTATCTTTTTAAGGATC
>JBEPWC010000303.1:0-2554 GCA_041642615.1 Sulfurimonas sp.
TATGTTTAGTTCACTAGATGAGTCACTCATAACCACAAAAGGCTCAAGCATATTGCCAGCTTTAAAATTAGCTAGAAGACTCTCAAAAAGTGAAAAACTCTCAGTAGTTTTGCTAACAGATGGTGGCGATCAAAAAGACTACTCAAAAGAAGCAAATTTTGCACAAGAAAACAACATGGTAGTTAACATTATGATCGTAGCAACTAAGCTAGGTTCAACTTTAGAGTTAAAAAATGGAGATCTTTTAGAGGATGATGAAGGTAACATAGTAATTACTAGAGAAAACTCTGCTATAAAAAGCATATCTAGTAAAACAGGTGGTGTTTACACTAAAGATTTTTCAGATATTTTGTCGGCATTAGAGGATCAAAGGGAAGATTTTGTTTCTAAAGAGGTCCGTGTAGTACAAAACAAAGAGCTTTTTTACTACTTTGTATTTTTAGCCATACTGAGTTTTTTAGTTAGTGTTACAACTCTTAAAAAGTTTGTGATCGCACTCTTGCTACTTTTTGGTGTAAATGCTGGGGCATTAGAGATCGATAGTTTTAACAAAGCCAACAGTCTCTACACTAAAGGTGAATATGATCAAGCTTTGGAGATCTACACAAAACTTAAGTCATCTGATCCACATAAAAAAGCGATACTCTTCTACAACATAGCAAACACATATGTTAGGTTGCAAGAGTTTAAAAAAGCTAGAGAGAACTACATGAGATCACTCACACTTGAGTATTCAAAAGAGGCTTATGAAAATATGCGTCATATTAAAGATGTTGGTGAAAAAAAGCAGATGAATACAGGAAGTCAAAAAACTAAAAAAAACTCAGCTAATGCAGCAAAGAGTCAAACAACAAAAAAGAGAAAAGAGGGTGGAGGTTCAAATATGGATGTAAGTGCATCATCTGGTGCTTCAAGTCAAGACAAAGGTAAAAAGGTGAAATCACAACAAAACCTTGTAGACTTAGGCGAGTCAAAAGCAAAGCTAAGCTCACGCCAGTATGAGCTGATCAACAAAAGGGGTGTAAGTGAAAAAAAACCTTGGTAAGATACTCTTATACCTACTAGTGGCAGTAAGTTTAGAGTCAAGCGAGTATGTGTGGAGTGGTTATGTAGACAAAAAACAAGTCTTTGTAAATGAAGCTGTCCATCTTCACTACAGTTGTAAGTTTGATAGTAAAGATGAGCTACATGTTATAGAGTTTAACCCAGTTGGTAGCTACAAAGACTATGACATACATCTACTTAGTGAGAATGAGCGGATAGTTGATGGAAAAAGGGTAAACGATTTTGAGTTTGTAGCGTTTTTAAAAACAAGTGGTTATGTGGATTTTGAGTTTGATGTGTTGATGAAAAAAACAAACCAAGACTCCATAGAAAATACAGTCCTTGGTCGTGACAATGCTGACTATGAAGAGTTTAGCAAAAAATGGATAAAGCAAAAAAAACTAAGTATAAAAGTTTTACCAAACACTAAAAAGTTAGTAGGTGAGTTTAACTTTGAGGTAAAAAAAGATAAACCAAGTGTAGATGCTTATGAGCCTTACCATTTTGAGATCACCATAGATGGTGTAGGAAACTTTGAGAGTTTAGAGCCAGTTGATCTAAACATATCTAATGCTAAAGTTTTTAGCTCAGAGGCTAAAAAGGATTATGAGATCACAAAGGATGGCTTTGAAGGTAGCTGGAGTCAAAAGTTTGCAGTGGTCTCAGGTGAAGAGTTTGTTTTTCCTAGTATTAGTCATAGTTATCTTGATCTAAAAACAAAAGAGGTAAAAGAGTTTAAGAGTGAGTCATTTGTGGTTAAGGTTAAAGAGCTTTATAAAAAAGATGATCTTTTAGATGAAAAAGAGCACAAGAAGAGTTACTTTAAGCTTGAGTATCTGTACTATGTTTTAGTCTTTATACTTGGATTTTTAGTTGGAAAGATAAAGTTAAGTAAAAAAGTCTCAAACAGCTCTAATGATCTATTTAGAGGCAAGGTACAAAATTGTAAAAGTACAAATGAGCTTTTAACACTCTTAGTGATTAATGATGCAAATAAATATGCGTATATAATAGAAAAAATCGAATCTAAACGGATTGGATTAAGCGAGGCCAAAAAAGCTGTTTTGTTAGAGAAATTATAAGAAGAATTAATTTAAAATTATGTGAAATAGCGATATCATGCAACTAATAGAGATAGTAAAGGTAAAAGTATGAATACAAAAAGTATTAAATTTAGGATAACCTCGCTAATAGCGATAGCAATTTTTGTTGTAATTTCAAGTATTTTATATGTAACGGTTTCTCGGGCTACAGTTTCTTTGGTAAATAGTAATATCGATCTTTTAGATGCTGTTAAAGAGTCTAAAAAAGAACATATTGAAGACTTTTTTAAATCAGCAAAAAACATGCTTTTAGCTAAAACTACAGACAACGCTACAGTTCAGTTACTTTGGAGTGTAGATGAAGGTTTTCAAGAGTTAGAGGATCTTGAAATTAACAACATAAAAGAAGAGCTAAAAAAGTACTATGAATCCAACTATGTAAATAATATAAACTTTAAAGTTAAACA
>JBEPWC010000304.1:0-2549 GCA_041642615.1 Sulfurimonas sp.
GCAGCTGTAAAAAAGCATCTTTAATGAGAGTCAGCTCGTTTTTAATATGGATTAATAATTCTCTATCAGTCATGCTACTAGCCCTTGAACTGTATGCACTTCAATATCTTCACTCCTCATAAAAAGAAGTTCTCCATCGTCCCATATCTCCATTATCTTGTCATCATCAAGTCTTGCTAGTACTTGTAGACTGTTTCCTTTTCTAACTTGTGTAAGAGCATATAGAGAGTATCTATGATGTAATAATCTATAAAGATACATTGGAGCAGTTGAACGACTAGAACAAAATCTATTGATGCGGTTTTTTATATACCAAGCGTTTAGATATTCATCATCTTGCGTGAGTTCATCTTTAGCTTTTGGAAGTGTTTTATTTATGTATTTCATTACATAGGCTTTTGCATTTATGATATCTTTTACAAATTTATTTGATTTTGAAAAGTATAACCGCCTAAATGCTTTTTCTACCCTTTCTATTCTATCGCTAGGTATAAATAGTAAAAAGTGTGCATGTGGCGTACCGTCCTTGTGTGGCTCATTTACTCGGTAGTACATGCGCTCATTTTTAGATAGCTCTTTGAGTGACCTGTCATGTCTTAGTTTAGCCCACATCTTAGTTAATACCTTGTTGGCTTCATTTGGATCAATTCCAGTATACTTTGGATTTTTAACTAGCTGTTTTGTCTTCCTGTCTTGTTTCATAGGATGAAATTCACTAGGAAGTGTTATTGTAAGAAAAACAGGTGTAAGGTTGTGACTTTCAGCTTCACGTTGTAGAGTGTCAATTCTATTCTGTATCTCTGCATAATATCTTGGCGTGTTATGGTTAGATGAGATAATACAATCTTGCAAAGGTATTGATTGACCAGTTGACTTGTTTTTTACATAGCTATATTTTAAAAAGTTTTCTTGCTTTCTAATCTTGAGCTTTACTGACACTAAGTCACTCTTAGAAACTCCGTACTTTTTAAAAATGTCCACATCTTTTTTATAATTAGTCAAGGGAGCTTCATTCGTCGCTTTGCGTCCTCGCTCAGGCGCTCGTCCTTTGCGCTCCTTATTATGCTCCTCATATCCTGCATACGTAGTTGCTGGATATGTGTTGTTATCTAAATTTGATAAATTACTTAGCATAACTTATTCTTTTAGATTTTCTATTGATGGTAAGATAGTATCAATCTGTTCTGACATCTCTGTCATTAAGAGATATAAGCCAAACTGTGCTTTTTCACCTCTATCAGTTTCTATCCATTTTAAGCACTCAATTTTAGCTTTTACAAACTCTAGTATTTCAAATATATCTTCTTTTGATTTAATCTCTTTTTGTGTATCATTCATTGTTTCTTTCCTTATAGGGTTAGAACAGCATAGGGAGTTCAATCTTGGCGGATGGCTCTCTATGTGCTTCTGCAATCAATTAGCTCTATGAGCAACAATACTAATGCAAATATATAGTGTTCAATTTCAAACATTTTTTACTAACGCCTCGATAATGTTGTAGTAAATTAGAACTTTTTTGGCTCGTTGTTCCCACTTTCACGTTTTTCACTTTGTTCAAACTTTCGCGAAGTGGCTTTTAGCTTACGTAGAAACTAACTGGAGATTTTGAAATGTAACTACACTCAACTTCGACTTTTTTACCTATTTGACTTTCATACTTAGATAGTTTGTGTTTAGGAATAGATACATTTTGTACATCTTGAACTATCTCTTTGTTAGATAGCTCACTATCAACTAATAACTGCAAAAAATGCTTACCTTCTGACAATTCTCCTGTGGATTTATCTTTAAAATCTGGCTTTTTTGGGATCGATAAAAGTGTTCCCTCTATTATTACTTTCATTCTTTAACTCCTAATATACTTTTTAATACATAGTATCTATCTATCAACATAGATGTGTAATCATCATCAATAGCATCTGGAACTACGGAAAATCCCTTTAAAGGTATTCCTTGATTATTTAGAGTAGTAAAATCAGAAATCTTGTTTGACACATCTTTAAATTCTTCATATAGCTTATATGCATTTGTTGATACAGTACCATTTAAAAAATTATCCAAGATAGATGAAACAAGTATATTTAATGATATAGAATTTTCATCTGCAATATCTTGTAATTTCTTTTTTACGCTAACTGGTACTTTTAAGCTCATTGGCACTCTTTCTTGTTCTTGCAGTTTTGCTAACTCAATAGCTTCATCAATATTCATATTGACTCCTTGTATAGTTTAGTTTTAGAACACAATAGTTCTTAATCTGTATTATATACTTAAATACTAAGCTTTGTCAATACCTATTGAAATACGATTTACATATAAATGTATTCCAATAGGTATTTAAGTGTGCAGATTTTGTGCACTTTTTATTGTCAAAATAATCGTGTTTAGGTAGTTTTATGTTTGCTTGAAGTGCCGTTATTGTTGAAATATATGGTGTTTTGTAAAGAAGTTGTAAAGCTAAATTGAAACTTCAAATCTCTCCGATCGCACCATCTTTAAACTCCTAAAGCATTTATTTAGTATAGTTAATATTAACACTTCTGCACAAA
>JBEPWC010000305.1:0-2183 GCA_041642615.1 Sulfurimonas sp.
ACTTCTTCCAACTTGAAGCTTTATATCTTTTAGCCTTGTGATCTTTTCAACTGCTGGAAACTTATATGCTACAGACCAGCGTGGGTTTTTAACAGTATAACCCATATCAATCTGTGAAGATATTTGATTTACTTTTATAACCATCCCATCAAGCATCATATCGTAACTATCACGCTCGTTTTTCATAGTCTCATATATAGACTCAATCTCTTCAAAATCTTTACAAAGAGCACTCCTAGGTGGTTTTTTGAATCCTAGTGAGTATATAAACTCCATTCGCTCATTTAAGAGTTTTTGAGTCAAGCTGTTTTGTCCAATTCCATATGGTAAAAAAACTAAGTTTCTTGAAGCTGTGATCGATGAATCAAGCTGTCTTAAACTTCCAGCTGCCGCATTTCTAGGATTTGCAAAAATTGTTTCGCTATTTTTTAAACGCTCTTCATTGATCTTTTCAAACTCGCTTTTAAAGATCACAACCTCACCACGAATCTCTATACGTTCTTTATAATCAATACTGAGCGGGATTGAACGGATCGTCTTTACATTTACAGTTATATCTTCACCTTCTTCCCCATCGCCTCTTGTGATCCCTTGAACAAGCTCACCATTTTCATAGATCAAGTTAAGTGAAGCTCCATCATACTTTGGCTCACAGTAAAAAGTTATATTTTCATCTAGTTTATAAGTCTTTTTTAGCCATGCCATAAGATCAGATGAGTCAAATATATCTTCTAAAGACCACATGCGTGAGAGATGCTTTGCTTTTTTAAATTTTTCAGAAATCACATCCCCCACTCTTGATGTTGGGGAGTTTTTTAATTTATGGTTTGGATTTTTACCTTCATACTCTAATACTTCATGATACAGTTTATCATAGACCTCATCTGTAGTGATGGGATCATCTAAGACATAGTAATGGTGTGCATACAAGTTTAACTTTTCAACTGCTTTTATATATTCTTGATTATTCATAAAGTGATTTTACCTAAAAATAACTAAAAAATATGTTAGCTATGCGTTGATCAAGTTTTTTGCTTTTCCAAAATAATACCCTTGGTACTCATCTACTCCATAACTTTTTAATCTATCAAAGATCTCTTTATCTTCAACAAATTCAGCTATCGTTTTTATACCCAAGTCTTGTGCAAAATGAACTATACTTTTTACCAATACGTTTGATTCGTCATCTGTTAAAATATTTCTAATCAAAGAACCATCTATTTTTAAATAATCTGGCTTTAACTTTAATATGTGAGAATAATTTGCATACCCACTTCCAAAATCATCAATAGCGATCTTGACACCAATTTTTCTAAATCTTTTTACTATTTTTATAAGTCTATTAAAATCTTCAATACTTTCTTCCTCTGTGATCTCAATAACTATTCTTTCTGGTTCATCAAACCCCTCTACTATCTCAATAAATGTATCGATCACTTTTGGTTGAAAAAAATCGTTTGGTAAAAAGTTGATAGAGATCATCTCTTCTCTGTTTGAAAAGAACTCTAATGATTGTTTTAAAACCTCTTTTGCCACATCTGAATATAACCCACCATTCATCGCTATAAGTAAAAAATCTCCTGGATAAAGGACTTTCTCTTTCCCATCTTTATAGTCTATTAAACGAACCAGTGCTTCATACTTTACAATCTTCTCATCCCTATCTCTGATCTCTTGAAAAAATGGAACAATATTGTTATTTTTCAAAGCATTTTTTAGTGTTTTTTTCATCTTTATTATAGTAGATGATCTTTTTTTTGTATCTATATACTCCGTATATGCCATGTATGGGAGCGTCTTCTCTTTTGCTTTTTTTAGAGCCATTTGAGCTTTTTCTACTAAATTATTATCTGGCTTTCCGTGTGATATCCCAAATATTGCCTCAATCTCAAGTAGATCAAAAAATTCACCAACTTTTATTTTTATATTATTTACATTTTGATGAAGATCATCTAAGATCTCTAAATACTCATCTTCTGAAAATGAATCATCATAAAGCAAAAATGCAAACTCATCTGAAGATATTCTATACACTTTCATAGAATATTTTTTAGCAAACCCTCTTAACTCTTTAGATATAGCTATTAAGACCTCATTCCCAGCTTTGATCCCATAAAGCTCATTTATGAGGCTAAACTCTTTTATATTCATAAGGATCTAAACATTTACTTTATATTCACAAA
>JBEPWC010000305.1:2193-2544 GCA_041642615.1 Sulfurimonas sp.
AAAACTCATAATCAAGTTTCTGTTTATTTCCAAGTTTGGTTAGAGAGTCTGTAAAGGTTTGTTCTTTGAAATGGTACAACACACTATCAAAGCTTTTTTTTGTAAAAAAAAGGATTAATACTGCTATAAAAAGCCCCACAAAAAGTAATATGTTTTTTAGTCTCTCTTGAGACTTAAGAATGTCTGACATGTCATGTTCAATAGGCATTTGTAGGTCTTTAGATATCTTTAATATAAGTTGGACTCTCTCATTAGCTAACTTCTCAAACTCATAATCTAAAAACATGTAACCAGCTACAAAAAGAGTTAGGATTAAGCCTATTGAAGATAAAAATACTTTTTGTTTAGTCT
>JBEPWC010000306.1:0-2537 GCA_041642615.1 Sulfurimonas sp.
TTGGCTTGGCTTTAAAAACACTCTAATTGAACTTAGATTATTTGCTTTGGATGTACTCTACTACATCTTTAACAGTTTGAATTTTTTCAGCTTCATCATCTGGAATTTCGATATCAAATTTCTCTTCAAGAGCCATTACTAGTTCAACAACATCAAGGCTATCAGCGCCTAAATCCTCAACAAACTTTGCATCCTCTTTTACTTCATCAGCGCTAACGCTTAACTGTTCAACTACTACTTCTTTAATATCATCTAAAAGTGCCATCATGACTCCTGTGTTTAATTTTTATATCGCAATTATAACAAACTTTTCTTAAATAAAAAGTTATGCCATATTCATCCCGCCATTAACCTTTAGAGTCTCACCTGTTATGTAGCTTGAGTGATCACTTAGTAAAAATGCTGTAGCTTCTGCTACCTCCTTTGGATCACCAAAGCGGTTCATTGGGATCTTTGAAGTAAAGTTTTGTTTTACCTCATCGCTTAACTCATCAGTCATATCTGTAGCTATAAAGCCCGGTGTTACCGTGTTATAGCGGATCCCACTAGTTGCTGCCTCTTGAGCAAAACTTTTTGTCATAGCGATCACACCACCTTTAGAGGCTGCGTAGTTAGTTTGTCCTGCATTTCCAGTTTCACCAACGATCGATGCTATATTTACAACTGATCCAAATTTTTGTTTTCTAGCACCTTTGAAAAATTCACGACACCCTATAAAACAAGATGTTAAGTTTGCATCGATCACACTCATAAAATCATCTGTTTTCATACGAAGTGCTAGTTTATCGTTTGTTATACCAGCGTTATTTACAAGGTATGAAAGTTCGCCATCGCTATCTTTAATGGTTTTAAGTGCATCTATAAATGCAGACTCATCACTAACATCAAACCCGATCACTGCAGCTTTTCCACCACTTGCTTCTATGCTCTCTTTAACAGCATCAGCTGACTCAGCACCACTACGGTAGTTAATCCATACTTTTAAACCAAAACCTGCTAATGTTTTTGCGATCTCTGCACCGATACCGCGACTTGAACCTGTAACTAAAACGTTTTTTCCTGAAAACTTCATATAACTATTTCTCCTTAATTTTATTTCATAAAATGAAGGGAACCCTTCATCTGTTTTTATACGTTGTCGGAAGTAATACCCAATGGGGCACGCTGATTCCGCCAACTACGCTAACGCTAGGTTCTCTTCGGCAGAGAGCCCACGCAACTAGTTGCTTATTAATCTACATTTATTATTATCTATACCAAAGAGTGGTCCATCTCATCTGGGATCTGTATGTCCATAAGTTTTAAAACAGTTGGAGCTATATTATTTAGTCCGCCTGATTCTACTTTACTTACCCCATCAGCCTCTACAAAACACCATACTTTTCCAACTGTGTGGTTTGTTAAAACATTTCCACTCTCATCTTTCATCTCTTCACAGTTCCCATGATCACTTGTAAGTACATATGCATAATCTTTTTCTTTTGCTTTTTGCAAAACTTTTGCTAGTTGAGCATCTACCGTTTCAACCGCACTTTTTGCAGCTTCAAAATCACCTGTGTGACCAACCATATCACCATTTGCGTAGTTAACTACTACAAAATCATACTCATCATCCATAGCTTTTAAAACCTGCTGTGTTACTTCATTTGCACTCATATCTGGCTTCATGTCGTAAGTTTTAACATCTGGACTTGGGATCAAAGCTCTTGTTTCATTCTCATAAGGCTCATCAATTCCGCCATTTAAAAAGAATGTCACATGGGCGTATTTTTCAGTCTCTGCTGTGTGAAACTGTCTTAAACCTTTTTTTGAGATCACCTCAGCCAAAGTATTCTTAGGTGAATCTTTTTTAAATAATACTGGATAGTTATAACTTTTATCGTACTCGGTTATTGTTGCTAGGTTAACATTAGCACGTCGTGACTTAAACCCATCAAACTTAGGATCACCTATGGCACTAACCATCTCACGCATCCTGTCACTTCTAAAGTTAATAGTAAGCACACTATCCCCATCTTGCATACCATCGTAGCCTTCAAAAGCTGTTGGTACTACAAATTCATCAGTATCACCACTTGAGTAAGAGTTATCTACATACCCATAAGGTGTAAGATTGGTTTTTGGACTAGCATTTACTATTGCATCGTAACCTAAACTTACTCTCTCCCAACGATTATCTCTATCCATAGAGTAAAATCTACCACTTATAGAAGCTATTTTTACTTTATCGCTTAGATGTTTTTCTACAATTTCTAGATATTTTTGAGCAGATGTTGGACTTACATCCCTGCCATCTGTTATAAGGTGTAGGAAAACCTCCTTACCCTCATCTTCAGCTATCTTAGCAATACCCATAAAATGATCAATATGTGAGTGAACCCCACCATCACTCATAAGCCCTATAAGATGAAGTCTATTTGAAGCGTTTAGCAAGTTTTGAAACTCTTGGTTGTTTTTAAAAGTGTTTTCATCTAATGCCAATGATATCTTCACTAAGTCTTGATACAAGACCCTACCACTCCCAATAGTCATATGAC
>JBEPWC010000307.1:0-2534 GCA_041642615.1 Sulfurimonas sp.
TTTACTTATTGATATAAACATTCCATCTCGGGAGAGATGGAACAAGGGAAAATCTTATATAACCTTAGGCTTCGCATTTCTAAGATAGTAAAGCACACTTTTTATGATGTCATCATCATCTTTACTTTCAGACTTTATGCTCTCTTTATGATCGTTTTTGTAAGTGAAAGTTATGTTCTGTCCATAGTTTGAGATGTTTTTTATTCTTTTGTCGAGGGCTAGAAGTTTCATCTCCATTAGCTCAAAAAACTGACGTGTTGGTGCATCTAAGTCACCAAATCTGTCTATAACTTCCTCTTGGATCTCATAAACCTCAACACCCTCCTCACAAGCAGATAAACGTCTGTAAATATCTAGTCTCAGTCTGTCTTCACTTATGATCTCTTCACTTAAGTATGCACTTATTGTTAGTTTTATATCTACTTTATCACGGCTAGACTCTTGAGTATTGCTAAGTTCACGAATCGCATCTTCTAGCATCCTAAGGTAAAGTGAATAACCTATATTTTTTATATGCCCACTTTGTGCATCACCTACTAGGTTTCCACCACCGCGAATCTCTAGATCGTGATGAGCCAGAACTGAACCAGATCCTAAAAATGAGTTAGATTCTAGTGCAAGTAGACGTTTTTTAGCTTCATCTGTAAGGTTTTCTCTGTCATTAACTATGAAGTATGCAAACCCCTCATAAGCACCCCGTCCTACACGACCGCGAAGCTGGTGTAAGTCTGCTATTCCAAACCTATCGGCTCCATCTACGATCATCGTATTTACTCTAGGCATATGAATACCACTCTCAATGATGCTTGTTGCGATCATCATGTCGTACTCGCCCGCTTCAAATTTTAGAAGCTCTTTTTCAGTCTCTACAGCTGAGATCTTAGAGTGAAGCATAACTACGCGAAGCTCAGGAAGTAGTGCTTTGATCTCACCCATCTTGATCGGCATATGATCTATGGAGTTGTGTACGTAAAAAACCTGCCCACCACGGCGAAGCTCACGCAGGATCACCTCTTTTATAAGCTTTTCATTGTACTCTTTAACAAATGTTCTTACACCCTGTCTTACACTTGGCGGAGTTAAAAGCTGACTCATTGTTTTTATTGAACTGAGTGCTTGGTTTAGTGAACGAGGGATCGGAGTAGCCGACATACTTAACATATGCACATTGTGGTAAAGCTCTTTGATCTTCTCTTTTTGTTTAACACCAAACTTATGCTCCTCATCTACGATCACAACACCAAGTTTTTTAAACTCTAGTCCAAAAAGTGCATGAGTTCCTACTACACAGTCAAGCTCACCAGATGCAAGTGCCGCGGCTACATTTTTTTTATCTTTTGGAGTTACGAAACGGTCAAGCTTTGCATATCTGATCCCAAGCTCAGAAAATCTCTCATCCAAACTTCTAAAGTGTTGAGCTGAGAGAAGTGTGGTTGGCACTATAAAAGCAGACTGATACCCAGACTTATAAGCTGCATATATGGTGTTCATAGCTACTTCTGTCTTACCAAAACCAACATCACCGCTAAGTAGTCTGTCCATTATGTGACCGCCACTCATCTGGTTAATGATCTCATCTATTGCTATACTCTGGTCTTCTGTGTATTCAAACCCAGCTTGAGACTGAAACTCTTCTAATTCTTTTTTTGCTATGTTTATCTTTGGAGCTTTGATCAGTGCACGTGAAGCTGCTGTGTTTACGATCGTACCTGCGATCTCTAAAAGACGTTTTTTAACCTTGTCTTTTAGTTTTCCAAAGCTACCTTTTCCAAGCCTGTCTAGAACCGGAACAGCACCACCTGAGGCTATGTAGCGATCTATGTAGTCCAAGTTTTCAACAGGGAGTAAAACCTTATCATCACCAATGTATTTGATCACTATAAAGTCTTTTACTCCACCAAGGATCTCAGCTTGTTCGATCGAGTCAAATATACCAACACCGTAATCCTCATGAACAACATAGTCACCCTTTTTTAGATCATCTAAAAGTATAGAGCTTTTTCTACGGCGGCGTTTTTTATCAGGCTTGTTTAGAGAGATCACTATCTCATCAGGGGTTAAGATGTTTAGTATATATGGTGCATAAAACTGTGTTATATTTTCAAGATCATAAAGGCCAACCTGTTTCATAACAGCTTCATTTGCACCTATGATAGTGATCTTTTTATCTTTGTGAACTTTTAAAAGTGAATGTACGTCTGCAACAACAAGGTCTTTGTAGTCATCTGAGTCGTTTAAGATCTCTAAGTCAAACTTCTCACGCTCAAGTTGTGGGTGGTTGAGTGCATAAGCATCTACTAAAACACTCTCAAGATCACGAACTAGTTTTACATTTTTACCATCTAAAAAATTATAAGCTTTATCTTCTAAGTGCCACAAGCCTAATGAAGCTATGTCTTTGACTAAGGCTTCATACTCACTGTTTGCTGTTTTATCAACCAAAGAATCGTACGAGTTTTCATCTAAAGAGAAAAATGCGCTTGTGATCTCTAAAGAGTCTAACTCCTCTTTTTGAGTACGCTGGGATTCAAGCT
>JBEPWC010000308.1:0-2490 GCA_041642615.1 Sulfurimonas sp.
AAAACCACTTTAACTGCTTAAACGACTCTATGTGGAGTGAAGACTCTGGTGCAAAAGTACTTAGCTACATACTTTTAAACAAACTTGGTCGCCAAGATATGATCGATATGATGTATCTTGAAGAGGATGAGCAAAAAATAGCAGATCAAGTGATCAGTGCTGAAGCTAACAAACTAACATACAAAGATGCTAACGGAGTTGAACTTCAAGCTGGTGATACTGTTGTGATCACAAAAGATCTAGATGTTAAAGGGACTGGTTTTACAGCAAAACGTGGAACAGCTGTTAGAAACATAGGTTTAGCAGCAGGTGATGAAACTCACATAGAGGGTCGTGTAAACGGTGTAAAGATCCAAATACTTACAAAGTATCTAAAAAAGTCATAGGTTTAGAATGAAACCAAATGATCGTTTTTACAAAATAGACAAAGATTTTAGAAGTCCATATGCTAGAGATCGTGACAGAGTTATACACTCAGGGAGCTTTAGAAAGCTTGAGTACAAGACACAGGTTTTTTTAAACCATGAGGGTGACTTTTTCCGTACACGCCTTACTCACTCCATAGAGGTAAGTCAGATCGCAAGATCTATTACATCTGATCTTGGGCTTAACGAGTCTTTAGCAGAGGCGATCGCACTCTCACACGACCTTGGTCATACACCTTTTGGGCATGTTGGTGGGGACACTTTGGATGAGTGTCTAAAAGATGATGGTTTTGTAAATGGTTTTGAGCATAACTTCCAATCTTTTCGTGTGGTCTCTAAACTAGAAAAACGTTACAAAAGTTTTGATGGGTTAAACCTTACTTTTGCTACTCTTGAGGGGATTTTAAAACATTCATATCCATACAACAAATCTTTTTTACCAAAACAGATCGATGAGATGTTTGACCTAAACACCCACCCTTCGATCGAGGCTATGATCGTAGACCGTGCAGATGAGATTGCTTACATAAGCCATGACATAGACGATGGGATAAACTCAGGTTTTATAACATTTGATGATCTTAAAAGTAGTGAACTTGCATGTGAGATCTTAGAAAAAGTCCATTCTGAAGGGATAAGTGAGGATGAAGAGGAGATGTTTAGGTATCGCTTTAGCTCACATATGATCAACCATCTGGTTTATTCACTGCTTGAGTACTCAAAAGATAAGGTTGATAATTCAGCTATTTTTAGTGCTACATACGATGCAAAAACTGAGATGCCGATCGAGTTTGACAAAGAGCTTGAGACAAAGATCAAAAAGCTAAAAAAACTTCTTTTTACTAAGCTGTATCAACACAAAAACATAGTTAGAAAGATGTATGCAGGAAAACAAGCAGTTAAAGGGATCTACCACGCACTTATGGAACAAGAGAAGATGCTTCCAAAGTTTTACTACAAACAACTAGATACAAGAAAAAAACACAGAGTTATAGCTGACTATATAGCTTCTATGAGTGACAGATATGCACTTAGCTTTTATAATGAGATCTACGGCAGGGTTTAGAAAAAGAGATTGACAATTTTCAACTTTTATGTTAATCTTACTTTACATATATACTAAAAGGTTGATATCTTGAGTTTACAGAAACTGTTTGAAGATCAAGAAAAGTTGTTATCAAAGATCAGACTCGATAAAAAAAGGTATCTATATGCTAAGATCAACTGGGATCTTAAATCAATAGGTATTTTAGGTCAACGAGGTCTTGGTAAGACAACGATGATGCTTCAGTATATAAAAGAGAATTTCAAAAACTCAAAAAAAGCCTTGTATATCTCTTTAGACACACCATACATGCAATCAGTCCAACTTGCAGAATTTGCCAAAGAGTTTGAACAAAATGGCGGTGAATTTCTTTTTATAGATGAAGTACACAAATACAAAGACTGGGCTACACATATAAAAAATATATATGATTTACTAGATATAAAAGTTGTTTTTTCAGGTTCATCGATTTTACAGATCTCTAAGCAAAATGCTGACCTATCACGCAGAAGTATTATTTATCACTTAGAGAACTTATCTTTTAGAGAGTATTTAGAACTAACAGGTGTTGAAAAGTTTGAACCATGTAAATTAGATATGCTTTTAAGAGATCATGAGATATTAGCAAGTGAAATATGTAAGAAAATAAAACCTCTGATGCACTTTAATGAGTACCTTATATATGGTGCATACCCTTTTATACTAGAAGATAAAGACACATACCATCAAAGAATAATACAGATGATAAATACTATCTTAGAAACCGATTTACCATATATAAATAAAATAGAGATAGCACAAATAGCGAAGTTAAAGAAACTTCTATACATGTTAGCTGTAAATGTACCTTTTATCCCAAACATAACAGACCTTGCAAATGCGACTAGCATATCGCGTCCGAAAATATATGAATATTTAGAGCACTTAGAGTCTGCAAAAATTATAAACAGCATAGTCTCTCAAGAAAAAGGCTACAAAATAATTTCAAAACCAGAAAAACTTTTTATGCAAAATACAAAT
>JBEPWC010000309.1:0-2488 GCA_041642615.1 Sulfurimonas sp.
CCTGTCCATATGTTGCCACTTTTTACAGTTGACCAGAGATCTGCAAAAGCAGCTTTTGGCATATCTGGATGGCGTACAACATTGTGAGGTTGACCTACTAGCTCATCGAGAGTGAATCCGGCTACTTTACAAAAGTCATCATTTGCAAAGATAATCTTGCCTTTTTCATCTGTTTGAGAAACTAAGAAATCGTTTGGTTTTAAGACATATTCATTCACTTTACAATCCTATATTATGTGTATTTTCTTTTTTTAAACTATCGATAAGTGCATACATTTGTGTAACATCTTTTTGAATGCCTAAGAAATATTTTATTTCTAATGTTTCTTTATCAAATATGGGAGAAATTTGTACCTCATTATAAATTAATTTTCCAGATTTATGGTAATTTCTAAGAACCGCTAGAACCTCTTTATTGTTCTCAACAGATTTTTTAATTTCTTTAATACCTGTTTGATCCCTATCATCATTTTGTAAAAAACGACAATTTTTTCCAATTACTTCTTCTGAATAGTATCCAAAGGTATCAGTAAATGCAGCATTTATATAAATAATTGGGTTATCATCTTGATTTGGATCTGTAACAGTAATACCATTTTTGGCTTGATCCATAAAGTCTAATAGATATTCTTGAAAATCAGGTGTAGGTTCTCTATATTTTTCAAGTAAATAAAAACCCCCATAACTGTTTAGAATATTTAGGCATGGAAGTTTTTTTCTAATGTTGCTAATCATAGAGCGTACAGATTTATTTTGAAATTCTTTATATTCCTCATTCCACACATAATTAAATATATCTATATCTTGTAATGGCTTACCCATATTATTAATTAATAACTTCAAGCATCTAGTCTCTTTTGAAGACAAACTTATCAAAGAGTGAGCAAGATAAACAGATTCTTCTATGGGTTCCCAGTAGCAGTATCTATTAAGTTTTATTTTTTTATTCATGAAAATTATTGTAGCACGGAATTGTCCATAGAGTGTCTACCTGACAAAAAGAAATAATTCTCTAAACATGTAGTTTTTGTAACATTTTTATTGCTCTATATACGCAAATATACTTGATAGGTAAGTCATAAAATAAATAATTTTATCTTAAATGGAATGCTAAGTTATAAGAAGGAGAAGATTCCTTCTTAAAAGATTTAGCTGATTGAATCAACTGATACTGAAAAGTTTAGATCTTTTCCTGCTAGTGGGTGGTTTAGGTCAAGTACTACGTTGTCATCTTGTATGTCTTTTACTATAACTTGTAGTGGTTGTCCGTTTTGCCCTTGTGCTTGTAGTGGCATACCAACTTGAAGGTTATCAATCGCACTGAACTGCTCTTTTGGTAGAGTTTGTTGTGCTTCTTCGTTGTATTCACCATAACCCTCTGCTGATGGAACAGTCACCTCTTTTGATTCACCTTCACTCATGTCTTGGATCCTAGTCTCAAGTCCTGGTATGATCTGACCTGTTCCAAACTCAAATTCTAAAGGATCACCCTCTATGTTACTGTCTACAAGGTTACCCTCTACTTTTAGTTCGTATCTAACTGCCACTTTTTGATTGTTTTGTATAGCCACAATAGCTCCTATTTTTTTGAAATAAGGTTAAACAATATCAAAATAGACTTAAACCTAAGTGAAAAGAAAAAGCACTACTTAGAGTTTTCCTAATTTTTAGCTTTCTTGGTCTTTGCAAAACCTGCACCTTTTTTGGTTTTTGCTTTTAGATCTAGGGATTCTATCTCACTTTTGTAGTCGATCCCATTTTTGTGCATGGAGGCAAAACACTTCGCACTTACAGCTATGGCGTTTGGTACTTCACCTTTTTTCTTATAGGACTGTATATTTTTTTCGCTAACTTTAATAAGTTTGGAAAATTTAGGAAGGGTTATCTCTGCGTCTAGTAAAAGCTTTTTGAAGTCTATAAATGTCATCTCGTCTCTTTAAATAATTGCGTAATTGTAATCAACTTGTAATAAAAGGTTACTAAATCTAGTAAGTACTTGACAAATTATACCAAAAAAATGTACAATCACTATAATTTATTACTAAAAGTAGTAAAAACCAGCCAAAAAGGATTACAAATGGCAAAAGATCTAAAGAAAAAGTCAGCTAAAAAACCAGCTGCTAAGAAGACACTAAAGAAAAAAGCGATCAAAAAGATCGTAAAAAAAGCGGCAAAAAAAGGTGTAGACAAAAAGAAAAACGTTAAACCTGTAGCAAAAAAAGCTACTAAAAAAGTTTTAAAGAAAAAGCCTACAACTAAAAAAGTAGCTAAAAAAGCTGCAAAGAAAGCTGTTAAAAAACTAAAATAAGCTACACTTTAAGTAGTAATTTATCTAAAAAAGATGTTGTTAAAACTCTTTTAAAACCACCCAATAGATGGGTGGCTAAAGTGTTGTAGTATCTAGGACGTGGTCTTTTTGCCTCAAGTGCATGGACAACGTTTTTTATAACTACATCACTCTGTTTTGTAAAGATGTCAGTATCTTTAC
>JBEPWC010000310.1:0-2487 GCA_041642615.1 Sulfurimonas sp.
AGCATATAGCTTTTTTGCTCTTGATCTTCTAGGTTTTTGATCGATTGTTTTAGCATCTCTAAATTACCATTGATCACAGTTAGAGGTGTGTTTATCTCATGACTTATTCCACCTGAGAGTTTACCTATTGTATTTATCTGGGCATTTTCTAGTTTCTCATTTTGGAGCTCTTGGTTCTCCTTTTGAAGTATAACCTCTTTTGTTACATCTTTTTGAATACCTAAAAAGTACTTTATACCTTTTGATTTATCAAAAATAGGAGAAATAGAGATCTCGTTATAGATGAGCTTGCCACTTTTTGTGTAGTTTCTAACTACTCGTGTAATAGGCTCTTGCTTTTTTATGGCATATCTTAAGTCGTTAACTTCTTGCTGGTCTTTATCGTGAGCTTGTAAAAACTTACAACTATTACCTATAAAATTTTCTTTTTTATATTCAAATCTTTTACATGCAGTGTCATTTACAAATATAATTGGGTTTGATCTTTTACTTGGATCTGTGATAACTATACCATTTTGAGCTTGATTTAGTATGTTTGCAAGATAATCTTTTAGATCTGCATCCAATGTTTTCATATACACCCCTATGATTTAGTTTTATAATTTTATCTCATAAATATAAAAACTAACTATTTAGCAACTCCATACTATAGTTTCGATCATTTTTTTGAGTGTTTTATGGTCTCATATGCTTGGTTGATCTCTTGAGTTTTAGCTGTAGCCTCATCTAAATAATCCTCACCTTTATCTTGAGACTTTATGATATCTGGGTGGTACTCACGTATTAGTTTTCTATACGCTTTTTTGATCGTTGCCATATCATCTGCTTTGTTTACAGCAAGTATCTCATAAGCTTTATCAAGCCCCATTGAGTTTTGTTTAGAACTTTTCATATTTTCAAACTTGGTCTTTAAGCTCTCATACTCGGCATGACTCATCCCAAGCTCTGTTACTATTTGGCGTAAAACTCTGTCTTCGCTACTACTGATCCCATCTACAAAAGCTAGTTGAACCAAAAAACCAACAAACTGTCTACGCTTTATACGACCTCTTCCAAGAAGCTTATTTAAAGCCTGTGCTATCTCTTTTGTATCATCATCTTTTTGTTTCTCTTCGTTGAAGATCTCTTTTAATATAGCTCTTGTTTTTTCCTGTTCATTAAATACTTTAGATATATCATCAAACATCATCCCAATCAGTTGAGCTTCAAGTTCACTAACCCTACCATCAGCCTTTGCAACTTTTGCAACAAGGGCTATAAAAAGTCCAAGTTCACTCTCTCTAAAAGTCTCTTTTGATTCTGATAGTTTGTTAAGTTTGTATCTTGCATAAAATTTGTAAAGTTTAAAAGCCACTACAAGAGCTATTATTATAGAGATCGTTACTACAAAGTTTGCTATAAATATAAAGTAAAATAACCATAACAATAGTGCTAAAAATATCCATTTTTTTAAGTTGATCATCACCTATCCACATAATAATTTTAGTGATTTTAACATAATTGTTATATACTTTAATCTAGTATTAGGAGTAGATGATGAAAAAAACATTTGAAGTAGCAAACGTTAAATGTGGCGGATGTGCAAAAACACTAACCACAGAGCTAGAAAAACAGGGGTTTAAAGATGCAAGTGTTGATCTAGAAAAGGAGCCAAGAGTAGTAAGTGTTACATTTGATGCGGGTGCAGATGAGGAGCTTTTTCGTAAAACTGTGCGAAAACTTGGTTATCCATGTACAGATGAAGATCTAGGCACATTCACAAGTGGTACTCTAAAAGCAAAAAGCTATGTCTCATGTGCTGTTGGGAAGATGGGTAGTAAATAAGTGCTAATTTATAGTTAAATCTTATGATATTATTTCCCAGTTTCCATCCTTAGTTTGTCCAACTCGCTTTAGGATCTCTTTTTGTTTTAAGTATTTTATATTGTTTTCTATAGCTGTTGTACTAATACCCACTAACTTAGAAAGTTCTTGGATCGTGACATAAGGATTATTTTGAATCTGCTTTAGTATTGATTTTCTGTTTTTTGATAAATTATTAAATTTATCACCCAACTTATCACTCTGGTTAATATAGTCTTTTAAAGATTCTTGCAAAATCTCTAACATAAACTCAATAATCTGTTTGATCATTTTTGTAGTGATAGTATATGGAGGTTTATACATCAAATACCCTATTTATAAGTTTATTAATTAGATTATACCAAAAAGTAAAAAGACGCTAAGAGTACCGCTAAAGAGAGACCAAAAATACTTAGAAGTTTTAGTGCTATAAAGCGGTTTCCAACAACTAGTGAGATCACTATCTTTGTGAGTGTGTTTGCAACTGTTGCTAAGATAATCGCATACAGTACTGCTTCTTTTGAGAGTTTTGCTTCGCTAAAAAGCTCCCCTAGTGAGAGTACGATCGCATCTACATCACTAAGCCCTGAGACAAACGAAACTATGTAAACTCCCAAAGATCCCATGTAGGCATCAACCAAAGAG
>JBEPWC010000311.1:0-2468 GCA_041642615.1 Sulfurimonas sp.
TTCATCTTCCTAAATTTTAAATCTGAATACTTTAACCCCATTTTTTTTGAAAAGTACTCCATCTTTGCAGCTAGAAACTCTTTGGCTTTTTTCTCATCAGATATATTTTTATCTACATATACTCTATTTTCTAGCTCATATATTTTTTTTACGATCCAACTCTCTTTTTCTAGAAGTAAGTTTTCTACGTATGCTTTAGAGACCTTTGGTGTTTTTAAAACAACACCCTCTTTTGTAACAGTTATATAACTATTTTTTAACTTAGGCTTACATATATGTTTAATATCTAGATCATTAAATCTTATATTATTTATAGCTGATTGGATCTTTTACCCCTGCTTGTTTAAAACCATTTAGTCTTAGCCTACAGCTGTCACAAACACCACACGCCAGATCTTCATCCCTATAACAACTCCAAGTTAACTCTAGTGGCACATTTAACTCTAGTGCTTTTTGTACAATTTGAGATTTCTTAAGATTTACCAACGGCATATCTATAGTTATGTTTGTCTCATCTTTAGTGCCTAGATTGATGCTCTCTTGCATACTTTTTATGTAGTCATATCTACAATCTGGATAACCGCTACTATCCTCCTCTACTACACCTATACTAATTGAACTAGCACCCTCTTTTTCTGCTATGGCTGCTGCCATACTTAAAAATATACCATTTCTAAAAGGTACATAAGTTACTGGAATCCCATCTTCAACTCCTGTTGTTGGAACATCTATATTTTTATCGGTTAGTGCAGATGCACCGAGTTGTTTAAAAAAATCTAAATTTAGTAAATATTTTTCTTTTACATTTAGTTTTTCACAAATCCTATGAAAACAATCTAACTCTTTTTTTTGAGTTCTCTGATCGTAGCTAAAGTGTACAGCTATGATCTCATAACCCTCATTTTTTTTAATATATGCACTTAAGGTGGAATCCATCCCCCCGCTCATAACGCATATGGCTTTTTTATTATCTGTTTTTTTCATAAAAGAATTTTAGCATATATTTTTAATCTATTTTAAATAAAACTGCCTATATAATGTAGATATAACAGATATGAAAGGATTCGTTATGGAAGTAAATTCTTCAACCAACTCACAAACACAGACGCAAGAGGGCAAGGATCCTATGAAAAAGGCAACAGAGGTTCAAAGTCAGCAAGTTATGAAAGTTTTAGAGGGCTTAGAGGAACAGTCTAAGCAAACTCAACAGATGAATGCTCAAAAAACTGGCGTTGGGAACTCTCTAAATCTACTCGG
The DNA here is from genome assembly GCA_041642615.1 of Sulfurimonas sp. GTDB lineage: Bacteria > Campylobacterota > Campylobacteria > Campylobacterales > Sulfurimonadaceae > Sulfurimonas. The sequence continues at coordinate 1,258 of JBEPWC010000311.1, forward strand.
ATAGGATTATAAGATTCTATCTGATATAATTGCATCTATGATTGAACTAGAAAATAACACCTCTTTAAATGTAGACAAAACAAAACTGCAAAAAATAGCATCATCACTTACTAACAAACAAATTGAGCTTATAATAACCACTGAAAATGAAATAAAAAAGATGAACAAACAACACAGAGGTATAGACAAAAGTACAGATGTGCTTAGTTTTCCTTATGAAGATATGCCAATGGCACCACTTGGGAGTATTATTATCTCAGATAAGCATGTAGTAGACAAAGCTAAAGAGCTTGGTCATAGTCAAAATGATGAGCTAACACTACTTTTTATACACGGATTACTGCACATACTTGGATACGATCATGAAGTCGATGGTGGAGAGATGCGTCTTAAAGAGGAAGAGATTATTGAAAAGTTCAAACTACCACAAAGCTTGATAATACGTACACAAGGATAATAATTGGATTTTATAATATTTATAGTTGCCATGGCATCACTGATATATGGAGCTGACTTTATAATTAAAGAATCAGAGAGGATAGCCCTGCATTTTGACATTTCACACTTTGTGATTGGGGCGACACTTGTTGCTTTTGGAACAAGCCTGCCAGAGATGGCTGCTTCCATGGTTGCTTCTAGTGCCAACAAGAGTGACATGGCTGTTGCAAATGTAATAGGTAGCGTAATTTTTAACATAACCTTGGTTTTAGGTGCTGTTTTTGTGTTGGCTAAAAAAATGAAAACAGATCGAGATCTTTTTGCAAAAGATAGTGCATGGGTGATAATCCCCGTAATCATTTTCTTTTTAATGTCTCAAGATGGGGTTATTAGTAGAGTAGATGGGGTTATATATCTTTTTATTATGGTTTCATATATTATATTTTTATTTAGTTCATCAAAAGATGATCTTGAGGGTGAAATAGATGAGAGCCTCAAAGATAAGTTTAATTGGCCAAAAACTATAATCTTGCTAGTTATAGGTTTTGCACTTACTATTGGAGGTGCAAACTTTGTAGTTGAGAGTGGATCAAGTATAGCAAGAGATTTTGGGGTTAGCGAGTGGATTATAGGTATATTTTTAATCTCACTTGGAACTAGTTTACCTGAGCTTGTTGTGTCTTTAGTTGCTCTTAAAAAAGGATCAGCTGAGATGAGTATAGGAAATATTATAGGTTCTAATGTTGCAAATTTCTCAATGGTTTTAGGTACAG
>JBEPWC010000312.1:0-2424 GCA_041642615.1 Sulfurimonas sp.
CATCATCACATGCTATGATATGATAGTTTAGTTTCATATCCTCTTTGAAAGCTTTGTCTATTTTTGGAAGAAGTTGGTCTAACGACCTCTCTTCATTATAGGCTGTTAATAATACATATATCATTTTAATAATTCCTTTATAATTTTTTCACTCGCTTTTCCATTTCCATATAAATTTAAACTATAGTCTTTATTCATCGTATCGATCTCTTTTACAGCAGTTAATATTTTTCTTTTATTTGCCCCAGTTAGTACATTAAAGTTATTTTCTACAAGTTCAATCCACTCAGTTTCATCTCTTAAAGTTATACATGGTTTTTCAAAAAAGTATGCCTCTTTTTGTAGTCCTCCACTGTCTGTCATAACAAAATCACAATTGTCTATAAGCCACACCATTTCTAAATAACCAACTGGATCAGTAGTGGTAAAATCTATAGGTATGAAATTATCTTCTATAATCTTTTTTGTTCTTGGATGAAGAGGTAAAACTACTTGTTTTTCTTTAGAGATAGTGTTTAATGCATCAATAATCTGACATAATCTTTCTATATTGTCAGTGTTTTCAGCTCTATGAATAGTACAAAGTATAAAGTTTTGTTTTATTTCAATATTTCGAGGAAACTTTTCACCTTGTGAAACCGCATTTGCTAGTTTTGGTTTTACTGCTAGATTTTTATAAAAAATTGCTCCATCTTGCATTACATCACCACTTTTTACTACCTTACAATCAAAATTTTCATAGCCTTCATTTTGTAGATTTTCTATAGCTGTATCTGTAGGACAAAATAGTATGTTACTTACTCTATCTGTAAGAATTCTATTTACTTCCTCTGGCATTTTCATATTAAAACTTCTAAGTCCCGCTTCTATATGAGCTAGTTTTATATGAAGTTTGCTTGCTACTATTGCTCCAGCTAGAGTTGAATTTGTATCTCCATAAACTATAATCCAATCAGGTTTTTCTTTGATAGCTACTTCTTCAATTTTCTCTATCATTTGTCCAGTCATAGCACCATGAGATTTTCCACCAATTCCTAAAAAATAATCAGATTTTTGTATTTTCATCTGTTCAAAAAACACATCACTCATATTTGCATCATAATGTTGTCCAGTATGAACAATAACTTCATGTATATTTTTATGTCTTGATATTTCACGACTCACTGAACCAGCTTTTACAAACTGTGGTCTTGCTCCTAATATAGTAAGTATTTTCATTATAAATTCCCTACTATATACTCTATTTCTTCATCAGTAACATAAGGATTCATAGGAAGAGACATAATCTCATTTGAGACTATCTCAGCTATAGGAAAATCACCTTTTTGGTATCCTAAGTATGCAAAACATTCTTGTAAGTGGAGTGGCATTGGGTAATGAACAGCAGTTGGGACACCTTGTTCTTTTAGTTTTGCTTGTAGTTGATCTCTGTTTTTTACTCTTATGCTGTATTGTGCCCAGGCTGATGTTGCTTTTTTATCTATGTATGGGAGCACTACTGGATGTACGGCTTTAGCCGTACCTGGTGAGGCTAAAGCCACACATCCAAGTGCTTCTGTGTATTTAGAAGCCACTTCTTGTCTGAGGGCTAAGTCTTTTTTGTAGTACTTTAGCTTTATATTTAAAACAGCAGCTTGGATCGTGTCTAGTCTTCCACCCATACCTATGTATTTATGATGGTATCTTTTGTTTTGTCCATGAACTCTTAATTGTTTCATCTTTGTGGCTAACTCTTCATCATTTGTAAAAACTGCTCCGCCATCTCCATAACATCCTAGAGGTTTAGCTGGGAAAAATGATGTTGTCGAGATATCACCTAAGTTACTATCTGTTTTACCTTTGTAAGTGCTTCCAAAGCTTTGAGCACCATCGATGATAATTTTTAATTTTGAATGTTTGATTTTTAATTGTTCTAGTGCATCCATGTCGCACGGTTGCCCATAAAGACTTACAGGTATTATGGCTTTTGTTTTTGGAGTTATTTTCTCTTCTATCTTAGATGGATCAATGTTATAAGTTTTTTCATCTATATCTACAAATACAGGAGTTGCACCCAAAAATGCAATAGTTTCAGCAGTTGCTATGAAAGTAAATGGAGTAGTTATCACTTCATCGCCAGGCTTTATATCAAGTGCCATCATCGCAAGAAGTAGTGCATCTGTTCCACTACTACATGTTATAGCATATTTTGCACCAGTAAACTCTTCAAGGTTTCTTTCTAGTTCTTGTACTTCATCACCCATGATAAAATTACAATTTCTAGCTACATTTAGTATCGCTTCTTCTATCCCGTCTTTATATAATTCATGTTGGTATTGTAAGTTTGCGAAATCTATATTAGTGATTGGTGGTTTGTGGTTTGTGATTTGTGACATATATTATCCTACTACTATTAAATTATTATCTTTAATTAATTATGAAAAA
>JBEPWC010000313.1:0-2413 GCA_041642615.1 Sulfurimonas sp.
TGAGTAGTTTGCAAATTACTGTGGCCAAGCAATTCTTGAATTAAACGAATATCAGTTCCCGAATCTAGAAGATGTGTTGCGAAACTATGCCTTAATGTGTGAGGCGTCACTTTCTTATTAATGCCTGCATTCTTCGAAGTCAAACGAACAATCTTTTGAATATTTTCAGTATTGAATGAAAAGCTCATGAAAGAATCCTTAGAGTGCGGCTTACTGCACGTGGGCTTTCTGCCGAAGAAAACAAAGCGTTAGCGTAGTAAAATGGACTTTGTTCATTTTGCGTAAAAAATAGTGGAGTCATCTATCCATCTCCCCGGCAATGATATTTAAACTTCCAAGTGTAAGGATCGCATCTGCTACTTGATAGTTTTGTATGATCTGCGGATACGATGCCATATGGTAAAAACTTGGACCTCTAACTTTTACCTTGTATGGAGTTCCACTTCCATCACTTACCACATAAAATCCAAGTTCGCCATTTGCAGCTTCATATGCACCATAGTACTCACCCTCAGGTACTTTTACACCATCGATCGTTAACATAAACTGATTCATCATCCCCTCGATCGAGCCATACACACAATCTTTTGGCGGTAAGATTATACTTTTATCATCTACACAGATATCTCCATTTGGTAGCTCTTTAACAGCTTGGCGGATGATCCTCATGCTTTGGTTGATCTCCTCTATGCGAACCATCATACGATCATATGTATCTCCAACACTTCCAACTACCATATCAAAGTCAAAACTATCGTAAAAATCATACGGCTTTGCAAAACGAAGATCATAAGCAACTCCACTAGCTCTAAGGTTTGGTCCACTCCACCCATAGCTGATCGCATCTTCTGCACTAACGGGTGAGATATCTTGGAGTCTATCTTGAAATATACGGTTATGATCTATCATCTTTTTAGACTCAGTTATGCCGTGATCTATCTTTTTTAGCACATCTTCTAGATCATCCTGCCAGCCATCGTAAAGATCGTGTGTCATCCCACCCACACGCATAAAAGAGTTTGTAAGCCTAGCACCTGTAAGTTTTGAGAGAAAATCATACGCATCGTTGCGTGGGTTGAAAAAGTACCAGTAGTTAGTTTGACCACCCATGTCTAAAAGTCCGGCAGCTAGACAAACTAAGTGATCTATTGCACGGGAGAGTTCTGCGAGTATTGTACGTATAAATATACCACGATCAGGAAGTGTGATGCCTAGCATATCCTCTATGGTTTTAGAAAATGCTATGTTGTTCATAAGAGCTGAACAGTAGTTAAGTCTGTCGGTGTAAGGGATGATCTGATTGTAGTTATGGTTTTCACAGCTTTTTTCAAACCCACGATGCAGATAACCAATCTCACTTACACTTGCTACTATTTTTTCCCCATCAAGAGCTGCAAGGGTTCTGATTGTTCCATGAGTTGCAGGGTGGGATGGTCCTAGGTTTATGATCATAAGATCATCTTTATCCATATCTGCACCATTTTTATCTAAAACAGGTTTTAGCTCATCCATCATATCTTGTGTTTTAGTGCAGTAATGGGCATCTCTGATCCCGTAGTCTTTTCTTAGAGGGTGTCCCACAAACTCTTCATGGTTTAGTATGCGTTTTAGAAGTGGATGATCTATAAAGTTTACCCCATACTGATCATACACTTCACGCTCAGCCCAAGATGCTGATTTGAAAAGTGGCGTTATACTCTTAACCCCTATGGTTTCATCTTTTACATAGACTTTAATGTTTAGTGTCTCTTTAAACTCACTGTGTCTAAGTATGTAGATCAGCTCAAACCTTGATGGTGCTTTTGACTTTCTGTAAAGGTTGTCTACGCATGTAATATCAAGCAAAAGTGTATAGTTTTTATTATCTCTTGCGTCTTGTATGGTGTCAAATAGCTCATCAGCCTCAACAATGTTAAACGTCATCAAGTTTACCCTTGTAATCTTTGTGTTTTACGCTAAAACTATCTTCACGCTTAAGCTTTCTTTGTATATCTAAAACAGCATCGATCAATGCCTCTGGGCGAGGAGGGCAACCAGCTACGTAAACATCGACAGGTACGATCTCATCTATCCCTTGAAGGGTTGTGTAGTTGTCGTAAAATCCGCCAGTTGAGGCACAAGCTCCCATGGCTACAACCCACTTTGGTTCTGGCATCTGATCATATATCTGTTTTAGGATCGGAGCTTGTTTATGGCTAACTGTACCAGCTACCACAAGAAGATCTGCATGACGTGGAGAAAAGCGTAAAACCTCTGCACCAAAACGGCTTATATCGTAGCGGCTAGCAGCGGTAGCCATAAACTCTATGGCACAACAAGCAGTTCCAAATACAAATGGCCAAAGTGAGGCTTCACGCCCCCAGTTCACAACAGCATCGAGCTTAGTTGTAACTACTGCATCATCTAAAAGACT
>JBEPWC010000314.1:0-2407 GCA_041642615.1 Sulfurimonas sp.
GAGTAGCTGAACTAAAGTATGGTATAGCAGATGGTAAAGCTACAAGCTATGTAGACACAGCAAGTGATACAACAAGTGCTATGCACCTAAGCTTTGGTGCAGAGCAAAAAAACTACAACACAAGAATACTGCTTAACTTCAAACCTCTACGTTGGGAAGATGCTGATGCAGATCTCATGAGCCTCAGTGTTGACTACATCCAAGGACTCAGTGACAATACACAGCTCTTTGTAGGAGTTGGGCTTGGAACAATGCGTTATGAAGCACAAGATATGAGAAGTACAGAAACAATCTACACAGCACAAACAGGTATAAACTATGATCTTGAAAATAGCTTTTATCTGACTGCAAATATGAACTATATATATACAAACAACATAAGAATCCAAAAGAGTCAGTATATCTACTCAGAACTAGACAATCTACTTGGTGTTGAAGTGGGGGTTGGGTTTAGGTTTTAAGCCTAAGCTTAGTCAAAAAGTAATTTTCAAATGTTATAATGGTTTTATGAAAACAAAATCACTCTATATATCGTCACAAGAAAAAAATGCAGGTACCCTTTTTATAACGATGGGTGTAATGGAAATACTAAAAACAAATATCCCAAAAGTTGCTTTTTTTAGGCCAATAGTTTATAAAAAAGACCAAGTTGATGGCGATATAAACTTTATTAAAGAGCGTTATTCGTTAGATATGGACTATGAGGATTGTTTTGGGTACGACATAGAGTATGTTGAGCATATGATCTCTAAAAATAAAACAAATGAGTTAGTAAACCTTTTAATAAAAAAGTTTAAAAAACTTGAAGATAGCTATGACTTTGTTTTGTGCGAGGGGATTAGACGATCATTTTTAACAAACACTTTAAACTTTGACATAAACATACTCATAGCTCAAAACTTTGGATCACCTGTTTTAAACATACTTAGTGCAAAAGAAAAAAGTGCTGAGGATATTTACGAATACATACAGATCGAAAATGACAACCTAGAAAAAGAGGGTTGTACACACTTTGCCACGTTTGTAAACAGGCTAGAAAAGGATCAGATAGATCAGCTTAAAACTATGATAGAAGATCTAAAAGATATATATCTTCTTCCAGAGGTAAAAGAGTTAACTTACCTAAGCATAGCAGACCTAATAGATGGACTTGGTGCAGATGTGATCTCTATGGATAAACTTGATAACTCAAGGGTCATAAAATCACCAAAAGTCGTAGCACTCTCACTTGATAACTTTTTAGGACAAATTGAGGAGGGCGAACTTGCAATTGTCCCACCAGATAGAAGTGAGATCATACTAGGGATTCTTGGAGCAGTTTATTCTAAAAATTACCCAAACATATCAGGTATAATCTTCCCTTTTGAGTTAGATATCCACCCAAATGTCAAAAAACTTATAGATGGACTAGATGATATCAACATACCGCTACTCTCTGTTAAAACAGACACATACACTACAGCCAAAAATATTTCAAAACTCAGCTCAAGGCTAAGGGTAAACAGTACTAGAAAAATAGCCTTAGCACTAGGTTTGTTTAATGATAATGTAGACACCCAAGTGATCGAGAAAAAGATACAAAACTCCAAAAACGATGTTTTAACTCCGATTATGTTTGAGTATAAACTTTTTAATCTTGCTTCAAAAAACAAAAAAAATATAGTGCTGCCAGAATCAGATGATGATAGAATCCTTCGTGCTGCTGATATCATACTTAAGCGTAATGTTGCAGATATCACGCTTCTTGGTTCATATGATGAGATTGCAGATAGAGCTGGAAAACTAGGACTGAACTTACAAAAAGCAAAGGTTATAGAACCTTCTAAGTCTGAACTTTTAAATATTTTTACAGATGAGTTTTACAACATGAGAAAGAGCAAAGGTCTTACATATGAAGGTGCACAAGATGCCATGAGCCATGTGAACTACTTCGGTACTATGATGGTACACTTAGGTTATGCAGACGGTATGGTCAGTGGTGCTAAACACTCAACAGGAGATACTATACGCCCAGCACTGCAGATCATAAAAACTACACCAGATGTCTCTTTGGTCTCATCTGTATTTTTTATGTGTTTAAAAACAAAGGTGCTTGTGTATGGAGACTGTGCGGTAAATCTAGACCCAGATGCAAAACAACTTGCAGAGATAGCTTACTCATCTGCAAGGACTGCTGAGGCTTTTGGTATAGATCCAAAAGTAGCACTCCTTTCATACTCAACTGGTGACAGTGGAAGTGGGGCAGATGTGGAAAAAGTCAAAGAAGCGACAAAGATTGTAAAAAATATGAACAGCTCTTATGATTTTGATGGTCCGATCCAGTATGACGCCGCAATAAATAAAGATGTAGCAAATAAAAAAATGCCAGGTTCTAAAGTTGCAGGAATTGCAAATGTTCTTATTTTCC
>JBEPWC010000315.1:0-2407 GCA_041642615.1 Sulfurimonas sp.
ATATTATCTCTTAGGTTTAAACTTTGAATTAAACTGTTGTAACCATCTTTATTAGCTTTTTTGAAATACTTCATTAAGCGACGACGCTGACCAACTAGTTTTAATAGACCAAGTCTTGATGAGTGATCTTTTTTAAATGTTTTTAAGTGCTCTGTTAACTCTGCAATTCTTGCTGTTAAAAGTGCAATCTGAACTTCACTTGAACCTGTGTCGCCTTCTGTGCGACCATACTTTGCGATAATCTCTTGTTTTTTCGCCGAATCTAAAGCCATAATAGCCTCCTGAATGGTAATAAATTTTTAACCTTTAACACTATGTGCAAAAAGTAGAAGCGAAATTATAGCCAAAACTTTCTAAGATTGATAGTAAATTCAACTTCTTTAGATATAATTTACAAAAATAACCTCGAAAAAGATATAAATATGTTAATAACAAGAGCTAGTGAGTATGCGATACTCTCACTTATTTTATTGTCAAAAAGTGAGACTCCGCAAGATAGCGAAAAACTATCACGTGAGCTTGGGATCCCTAAGAGCTTTTTAGCTAAAATACTACAATCTTTAGCTAAAAGTGATATCTTGGTATCGTACCGAGGTGCTAATGGTGGCTTTACACTAGCCAAAAAAACACAAGAGATCGATATGTTAAGTGTTATGAATGCAGTTGAGAGTAAATCTCCAGCAGTCTTTGATTGTGCTCCATCACAAGCTGACTGCCCATCAGATAAAGCAGATATTTGTTCTATCTGGCCTTTTTTGAACAAGTTACAAGGCAAGGTGGATACTTTTTTATCTGAATTAACATTAGAAGATATTTTAGAGTAACCATTTGGCAAAGAAACTAACTACCAGACAGCAGATCGGAACAACACTAAACTTTCTAATAGGTCAAAGAGACCTTAGTGTTGTACTTTTTGTTATGGCAATACTTGCAATCATCATTGTCCCACTGCCATCAGCTGCACTTGATTTTTTTCTAACAATCTCTCTGTCAATAGCTGTTCTTATAATACTCATCTCACTATATGTTCCAAAACCAACTGATCTAACAACGTTTCCAACACTCATACTTGTTGTAACATTATTTAGGCTTGCACTAAACATAGCTACAACAAGGATGATTTTAAGTCATGGTCACGAGGGTCCAGATGAAGTTAGTAGCATAATTACTAGTTTTGGTAACTTTGTTGTTGGTGGAAACTTTGTTATAGGGATCATAGTGTTTTCGATCTTAGTTCTTATAAACTTTATGGTTATTACAAAAGGTTCCACTAGAGTTGCAGAGGTTGCTGCAAGATTTGTACTTGACTCAATGCCTGGTAAACAGATGGCTGTTGATGCGGATCTAAATGCCGGGCTTATAGATGATGCAGAAGCAAAACAACGTCGTGCAGAGATACTTCAAGATGCAAACTTTTATGGTGCTATGGATGGTTCTAGTAAGTTTGTAAAAGGTGATGCTGTTGCGGGTATAATCATTACACTGATCAACATCATAGGTGGGTTTTTAATAGGTGTTTTCCAACACGATATGAGTGTAAGTGACTCTGCATCAACTTTTACCCTTTTAACAATAGGTGATGGTTTGGTTGGTCAGATCCCTGCACTTATTGTATCAACTGCAACGGGTATTATGATCACAAGAAGTTCTGGTGATGGCGATAACTTTGCTGAGGGTACGATCAATCAGATGATTGGTAATGCAAAGATCCTTATGATCGTTGGTTTTATAATGATCCTTTTTGCACTAGTACCTGGACTACCAACTGCATCTATGGGGCTTGTAGGAGTTTTATTTTCACTTCTAGGATGGGCTATATATAAATTTCAGAAGGGTGAATTTACAATTCTTGATGTTGAAAACACATTAAATAAAAAATCAAAAGATGCTCAAGAGCAAGAAGAGGAAACGCTAAAACCTAAAAAATCTCCTGAAGAGATTGCAAAAGAGGAAGAAAATGCCCTAGAGGATATTTTAAAAGTAGAGATGCTAGAACTCACCCTTGGCTATCAACTTATACGGCTTGCTGATTCAAACCAAGGTGGTGATCTTTTAGAGCGTATCCGATCTATGAGAAGAAAAATAGCATCTGATTTTGGTTTTTTAATGCCGCAAGTTCGTATACGCGACAACTTGCACCTTGATGCTCAACAATACCAAATACTCCTAAAAGGTGTATCGATCGGAGATGGTTTAATCCAACCAGACAAATTTTTAGCAATGGACAGCGGTATGGCTACAGGAGAGATACAAGGTGATCCTACAAAAGAGCCAGCTTTTGGTCTAGATGCTCTTTGGATAGACCCAAAAGACAAAGAGGATGCGATCATAAATGGTTATACTGTAGTTGATCCATCTACTGTGATCTCAACCCATATGAGTGAACTTGTTAAGAAAAATGCAGAGG
>JBEPWC010000316.1:0-2404 GCA_041642615.1 Sulfurimonas sp.
GCTCAAGGTATAATAATCAACCCTGCTGCATACACGCATACATCAATAGCTATTCGTGATGCGATCAGTGCAGTTGGTATTCCAACTATTGAGGTTCATATATCAAATATCCACCGCCGTGAAGAGTTTAGAAAAGAAAATATGGTAGCACCAGTATGTGCATCTTCGATCGTAGGTTTTGGTCCATTTGGTTACCATTTAGCTATGGTTGGTATGACTCAGATTATGCAAGAGGTTGCAGCAGCACAAGCAGCTCAACAACAAGCTAAAACTCAACAAGGATAAGTTGAGTGTATCTAGAGCGTAAACTAAGTGATGATCTGATTTTATATAAAGGTTTACGCTATGGCTACAAAACAACTCAAAAGTCAACTTTTAACCATGAAGTTGTAGTGGGGATTGGTGGAAATGTTGGAGATGTAAAACGTAGGTTTGAACATCTTTTTCATTTTTTAAAAAAAAGCAAAAAGGTTGAAGTTTTAAAAACATCATCTATCTTAAAGAACCCTCCTTTTGGGTATTTAGAACAAGATGATTTTTTTAATGCTTTAATAGTGATAAAAACAGATATGTTGCCTATGCAGGTGCTAAAGTATCTACAAAGAGTTGAAAAAATCTTTAGAAGAAAAAGAAGTTTTGACAATGCCCCTAGGAGCTTAGACTTGGACATCATTTTTTATGATAATATTCGTATAAACAAACAAGTTCTTACAATTCCACATCCTGAGTGGAGTAAAAGACAAAGTGTTTTGATACCCTTAATGGAACTATATAGATGAAAATTTTAACTTTTAGTGGAAGTAGTCCATCCGAAGCATTAAAAAAAGCTAAAATGGAAGTTGGCGATGAGGGAATGCTCATTGAAACTAGAGAGATTCAAAAAAAAGCCATAGGAAAAGAGCCACTTTATGAGATAGTGATAGGAATAGAAGAGAGCGAGTTAAAAACTAAAACTAGTAGACCAAGTAGACCACTAGGGCAACAAAAGCCAGTCAAGCAAGAGAGTGAAGATATACATTTAAATATTTCAAGAGCAGCTGAACAGATCTCTCAAATCTCTGATGTTACTAAACCACAGTTTGACTACTCGCAAAAGAAAACTCAAACAGCACAAAATTTAAATCTAGCAGAGCCAAAAGAGTTAAAAGAGATAAAAACTCAAATAACTAAGCTAGGTGATAAAGTAAAGTTGATTCAAGATATGTTTTGGGATGAACGCTCACCAAAGCTAGAGAGTCAAATACCACCTGAATTTGCAGAGATATACAAACTCTCAGCTCAAAGTGGGATGGATAAAGGACACTTAGATGTGATCATGAAGATGACCCTTCAGCATATGCCGTTTCAGATGCGTGAAAACTCTACAACTGTAAAGAGGTATTTTCAAACTCTTCTTAGAAAAGTTATACCTATTAGGATGGAGAGTAATCCTAGCATGGGTAGTAAAAAAGTGATCATGCTAGTTGGTCCTACAGGTGTTGGAAAAACGACATCTATTGCAAAGCTTGCTGCAAGGTACTCTTTTTTAATGCAAAAAAAATACAAAGTTGGTCTAGTTGTTTTAGATACCTATCGTATAGGTGCAGTTGAGCAGTTGATGCAGTATGCAAGGATGATGAAATTAGGGATCGAGACAGTAGTGGATCCACCTGAGTTTTCAGCAGCATTAGAGTCGCTAAAGTATTGTGACTACATACTAATAGATACAATGGGTTCAAGCCCATATGATAGAAATAAGATAGAAAAGATATATGAGTGCTTAGCTGCAAATGATTCTGATTATAGTGTAGATGTTGTTTTAACAATGCCTAGTTCTATAAAATATGATGATATGCTTGTTACATATGAGAACTTTTCATCTTTGGGTATAGACACATTGATGTTTACAAAATTAGATGAAACAAAGGGTTATGGAAATATTTTTTCACTTGCATATGAGACTAAAAAGCCTATTAGCTATTTTTCCGTCGGACAAGAGGTACCAGAAGATCTCGTGTGTGCAACGGGTGAGTTTTTAGTTGAGTGCATGCTTAATGGATTTAACAGGAGTAAAGCATGATGGGACATCAGGCTGAAAAACTTGAAAAGCTTGTAGCTTCTTCATCAAAAAAGAGATCTAGAAACACAAGGTTTATAGCTATTACGAGTGGTAAGGGTGGTGTCGGAAAAAGTACGATCAGCTCAAACCTTGCATATATGCTCTCAAAAAGTGGACTGAATGTTGGTATCTTTGATGCAGATATAGGTTTGGCAAATCTTGATGTTATGTTTAATGTTAAGATAAAAAAAAATATTTTACATGTTTTAAAAGGTGAAGCAACTGTTAAAGATATACTTATCCCAGTAACACGTAACCTTATCCTTATACCAGGTGAGAGTGGTGATGAGATACTAAGATATGCGG
>JBEPWC010000317.1:0-2395 GCA_041642615.1 Sulfurimonas sp.
GAGCAGCTTTCAAAACTAGGTTTAAAAAGCAAAGAGATTCAAAAAGTTAGTGAGTTGTTAAATGGATCTATGGATGATTTTTCAAGCCTCGATAAACAGCTTGATAGGTTAGAAGATGAGATAGAGACTAAAGCTAAAAGTGCTGCTAAAGACAAAGTAAAAGACAAAGTTAAAGATCTGTTTAAATCGTTTTAGTACTGAATTTGATATAATTGTGAAAAATAAATATTAGGAAAGATTTTTGAGTTTATCTAATAAAGAATTAATTGAAAAAATAAATGAATACAAACAGAGACTAAGTGTAACGGTAGTTGCTCACTTCTACCAAAGAGATGAAGTTTTTGAGATGGGTGACATAACAGGTGATTCACTAGAGTTAGCACAGAGAAGCAAAGCTGATGATGCAGAGTTTATAGTGTTTTGTGGTGTTGGTTTTATGGGGCAGAGTGTAAAAGTTTTAAGTCCGCATAAACGTGTAGTTATGCCACGTGTCGCTTGTTGTGCAATGGCAAAGATGATCGACGCTGAGGCTTATGATAATGCTGTAGCTATTTTAAATAATGCAGGTATTAAAAATGAAGATATTCTACCGATCACATATATAAACTCAGATGCTGGTGTAAAGGCAAGAGTCGGTGAGATGGGTGGTATGGTTTGTACAAGCTCAAACGCTAAAAAGATCATAACAACAGCACTACAAGAGGGTAAAAAAATATTTTTCGTACCCGATCGATGTCTTGGTCAAAACATAGCAAACCAGATGGATCTAAAGTCTTGTGTGATCGGTGACGGGTCTGACCCAAAAGAATCAGACATCATCTGTTTTGATGGTTTTTGTTCAGTTCACCAGCTTTTTACGGTTGAAGATATTGAGTTTTACAGAGAGAAATATCCAGATATCTTAATAGCAGTTCATCCTGAGTGTGATCCTGCTATCTGTGACAAGGCTGATTTTGTAGGTTCTACTTCACAACTGATCAAATATATTAAAGAGTTAGACCCTGAGCAAAAAGTAGCAGTTGGAACTGAGTTTAATATGGTAAACCGCTTACGTCCTAAAAATACTTACGTACTAAGTTCAACTAAACCAGAATGCCCAACTATGAATGAGACTACACTCCAAGACTTATATGATGTACTAAAATCTATAGATGAGGGAAAACCACTAAATGAGATCGAAGTTGATTCATCAACTCAAAAGTGGGCAAAAGTAGCACTAGATAGAATGCTGGAGCTATAATGAACTTAGAGAAATTTGTAAAGTCCACCATTGCTGAAGATATAGGTCGTGGAGATCTTTACGCCCTTGTAGAAGAAGCAGTTGAAGCTGAGGCTTATGTTTTTGCAAAGTGTGATGGTGTTATGGCTGGTCAGATCTATGTAGATGTTTTGGCAAAACTTGAGAACTTGAGTATTGAGTGGTTAAAAAATGATGGCGATAAGTTTGTAAAGGGTGAGATACTTTTAAACATTAAGTCAAACTCTCATCAGATCTTAAAAACTGAACGAACACTTCTAAACATGCTTTTACATGCAAGTTCAATTGCAACTCTAACAAACCGTTACCTTGAGATCATAAAGCCTTATGATGTAAAACTTTTAGATACAAGAAAGACAAGACCACAGCTTAGAGTTTTTGAAAAGTACGCTACAAGGTGTGCAGGTGCGGTTAACCACAGGATGGGGCTTGATGATTCACTTATGATCAAAGACACCCATTTAAAGACGATAAAAGATCTAAAAGCTTACATAAAAAAAGCAAGGATGCAGATCCCATTTACTACAAAGATAGAGGTTGAGGCTGAGACTTTTGATATAGCAAAGGTGGCATTTGAAGCTGGAGCTGATGTGGTTATGTGTGACAATATGACACCTGAACAGGTTAAAGAGATCGTTAATTTTAGAGATAAAAACTATGCCCATATAATTTTAGAAGCTAGTGGAAATATATCACTTGATACAATAGAATCTTATGCAAAAAGTGGAGTTGATGCAATAAGTAGCGGTGCACTTATACACCAAGCAAACTGGATCGATCTATCTATGAAAGTTAAATGATCTTATGGGGAGTGAAGTTAGCAAAAAAAGTTTTACAAAAGAGGACTTAGAGAGGTTTAGAGAGGCTTTTTTAGATGAGTTAGAGTTTGTAAAAGAGTTGTTTGCTAAGGGTGATAGTGTTTTTTCAAATGAGTACTGCATAGGTTATGAACTTGAGGTTTGCATACTAGATCAAAACCACTCTCCAAAACCAATAAATGGTAAAATCTTAGATCATATAGACTCCCCACTCTTTACAAATGAGCTTGCAAAGTACGACTTAGAGATAAATGGAAATGTTTTTGAGATCGATGAAACTACACCAGATAAGCTAGATGAAGATATTAAAAGCTTGTGG
>JBEPWC010000318.1:0-2383 GCA_041642615.1 Sulfurimonas sp.
CTCTTTTACTAACTTTGAGCTATTTGAACTTTTTATAGCTTTAAAAAATGCGATATCTCAACTTTTTTATGATGAGCAATTTTTATCCTTTGGTTTGCAAAAAGATTTAGAAGAGGTGTCTATAAATATTGCAAAAGAACTCTCAGACATATATCATCAAATTCGTAGAGATGAGATTAACTTTAAAGATGAGCACTCAAACCTTTTAAATGAGTACAAAAAAGCAGTTGATCTAAGCAATATTGTCTCAAAGTCAAATACAAAAGGGATTATCACATATGCCAATGAGAAGTTTTGCGAGATAAGCGGGTATACAAAATCAGAACTTATCGGCAAACCACACTCAGTAGTTCGGCACCCTATGATGCCAAGCAGTGTTTTTAAAGATCTATGGGATACTATTAAATCTAAACAAGCTTGGCACGGTATTGTTACAAATATGAAAAAAGATGGAAGAAAATATGTAGTTGACTCAACAATTATCCCAATACTTGATGTAGATGGAGATATAGTAGAGTACATAGCTATAAGGCACGATGTAACAGAACTTGAAGAGACAAAAGATCAGCTAAGTACTTTAAATATGGCTATGAAAAATAGGATTGATGAACTTTATAACATGACAAGTGTTTTAGAAGAGGAGGCTTCGATCGATAGCTTAACTGGTGCGTATAATCGTTCAAAATTTGAAAAGTTATTTGATGTAGAACTAGAAAAAGTCCAGTTAAGTCATAATGTTCTATCAATTATTATGTTGGATTTAGACCACTTTAAATCGATCAACGATACCTACGGACATCATGCTGGTGATGAGATTTTAAAGGGTTTAGTTGAGCTTATAACAAACAATCTAAAAAGAGCTGATATCTTTGCAAGGTGGGGTGGTGAAGAGTTTGTGATACTTCTTCCTAGAACAGATTTACAAAGTGCTACAAAACTTGCAGAGGGTCTAAGAATTAAGATTGAAAACAGATCCTTTTCAACTGTTGGGCATATTACAGCGAGTTTTGGTGTTGGAGAGTATAAAGACAAAGAGAGCAAAAAAGATATCTTTAGTAGAGTTGATAAACTGTTATATGAGGCTAAAAAAGCTGGTAGAAACACAGTTATTGCACAAAAAAGTTAAGTATGAACATTGTTAAGGTAGAAGATCTAGATTTAAAAGAGCTTCATATATACCACCGGATGCGCGATAATGCTTTTGATAAAGAGAGTTCATTTGTTGCAGACTCTCCAAAGGTTGTAAATATACTTTTAGAGAGTGATCTTGAACTAAAGAGTGTACTTGCTACAAAAGAATATTATGAAAAACACTCAGATCTTTTAAAAAAAAGAGATGATCTGATCTGCTACGAGGCTACAAAAGATCAGATGCAAACATTAGTAGGTCACAAGATCCATCATAACTGTATGGCTCATGGGATCAGGCCAAAAGAACACACTTTAGATCAGTTAGGTCAAAACATAGTTATGCTTGATAATATAACATCAACTCAAAATGTTGGATCTATTGCTAGAAGTATGGCAGCTATGGGGGTTGACTCTTACCTTTTGCCAAAAGAGTCTCCACATCCATATGGAAGGCGAGCTCTTAGAGTTTCAATGGGTTATGTAAGTAGACTAAAATACAGCATATACAGCGATATAATCTCTACAATAAAAGAGTTGCAAAGTAACGGTTATAAAGTTTATGCAGCTGAGCTTAGTGAAGACTCGATCCCTTTAAAGAGTTTAAAACCTAGCGGTAAATGGGTTTTAGTTATGGGAAGTGAGGGTCATGGAATATCTAAAGAGGTTCAAGAGATCTGTGATGATGTTGTAAGTATTGAGATGATGAGTGATGTAAAGAGTTTTAATGTCTCAGTTGCTGCATCTATCTTGATGTATGAGTTTGTGAACTCTGCTAGTTAAGTAAGAGACCATAAATAATTCAGTTATACTTACACTTATGAAAACAAATAACTTTTCCTCCATAAAATTATCAGACGAAATGGTTAAAAACCTAGATAATATTGGCTATACAAGCATGACTCCGATCCAAGAAAAAGCATTGCCTTATATTCTTGAATCACGCGATCTAATCGCCAAAGCAAAAACAGGCAGTGGAAAAACTGCAGCTTTTGGGATTGGACTTTTAAGCAAACTAGATGTGAAAAAGTTTCGTGTCCAGTCACTTGTGCTTTGCCCAACAAGGGAGCTTGCCGATCTAGTTGCACGCGAGCTTCGTCAACTTGCAAAATTTACCCACAACATAAAGATCTTAACACTTTGTGGTGGTGTAGCTTTTGGACCGCAAATTGGATCTCTTAGACATCAGGCCCATATAATTGTAGGTACACCGGGACGTGTTTTAAAACATCTAAATAAAAACTCATTAAACCTT
>JBEPWC010000319.1:0-2381 GCA_041642615.1 Sulfurimonas sp.
ACAAGTCCAAGCTGTGTCCAAAAAACTTTTACATCTCCACGCTCTATACAAGCATCTACAATAGCCCCAAATGCTTCTGGCTTTCTAAAAATATCTACCATATCGATCTCAAAAGGGATCTCAGCAAGTGAATGGTAAACCTTTTCACCCAAAATAGTATCACCTTTAGGATAAACAGGCACTACTCTATAACCATGTTTTTGTAAGACTTTAGCAACTTTGTTGCTGTCTTTTGACTCATCTGGTGAAAGCCCAATAACTGCTATAGTTTTAACACTGTCTAAAATTTCTAAAATCTCTTTGTTATCTGAGTTTACAGATGGAAATTCACATCCCATTTAATATCTCCTAGAGTATATAAATATAAAACTTATTTGATGAGTATTATTGTATCCAATCAAGCTAAAAAGAAGATTTTTCTACACAAACCCCATCTTTCTTTTAGACTTTGCAGAGTTTTTTATGTAGCTAGCTAGTTCATCATATATACCACTCTCATTATCATACTCTACTACATTTTTTCCATTAGCAGATCGTTTGACAAACCCTATAAGAAAAGAGACGATGATGTATATTATGGTTTTATTTAGATTGATTTTCATGATTTTATTGTACTAAAACAGTCCCAAAAGTTTATCGCCTTTATAGCTATCTCCAAAATCACAACTTTCTTTAAAAATCAAAAATCAAGCTATTGTACTGATCTGACACAACGAACATAAAAGTTACTGTACTTATCGCTGTAGCCATCATTGCCATTGCCAAATCCCGCAACCGACGCACGCTCATTATAGAACACATGGGTAGAAGAACTCCAATAAAAGCTTGGAATAACATGCTTTAAATACTTTCTGTTTACATAAAGACCTGTAATCTCTGTTTTTATAGGAAGTCTCCAGTCACTATATCCTGCAAGTGAGAGGTTTGAACAGTAGGTGGTAGCTGTATCTCCACTAGTATCCATATAGTTTTTGGCATCATAGTTTGCTTGTGTTACCCATGGCTTTTTTACTGTTGCGGCTGCATAGTCATCTTGCCAAATAAGTCTTTGCTCATTGTCTGCAAATACCCCTGTTTTTTGGTATTTGTTGAGCCAAACCAGCCCCTCTTCTTTCTCTTTCTTTTCTTTCGCAAGCCTCTCTTCTCGAGCCTTTTCATGCTTATACTCCCAATAAAAGCTAGCTATATCACCCCAAAATATCACTGTAAACACTATCACTAAAGTAGGAGCTACGATTTTTAGTTTCAAAAGTGGTTTTAGTGTTGAAGCACTCTCTTTTGACTTCTGCTTTATCTCCTGAGCTTTCTCTTCAGCTGTCTTTTCTACACTCGATTTAAAACTATTTCCACATGACGAACAAAACTTCGCATCATCATCATTCTCTTTCCCACATTTTGAACAAAACATCTGTAACTCCCTTTTTTTTAAACTATGATACAAAAAGTACCCTTACTTCTTGCATCATACCTTTAGGCTTAAAACTCTCAAACCCAATCTTTACACAAGTGAAACCATTGCTGTTACAACTGCGAAACACATAATTTTAAAGTTGCAACATCTTATCCTTTAGCTTATAAAAACTTAAAATATAAATTTAATTTAATTTTTAAATGAGATATTTGAGTTGAAAAGTAACATTTAGTTCAAGTAAAATTCAAAATAGTTTGTATTAGACTTCATTAAAACCTCTAAGATACAGTTGTCAAACGATCAGTTTAAATAAGCAGATAAAAAATAAAAGAATCAACCAAAGTAACTCATAAAGTTTAAAGAAGTAAATTAATTTCAGATTGATTTGCTAAAGTCTCTTTTTTAAAAAAAGGTGATGAAGTTGGCAAGATTAGACCTACTGTAATCATCTCAGGAGATGATGAGAACTCTATAGATGAGTATGATCTATTGATTGAAAATCTATGTAAAAACTTCTCGTAAACTTACACTTCTAAACCAAAGCCTCTTGCCCTAGTCTATAGAGTGCAAAGTCATACTTTAGTGGATCACTTGCATCAAAACTTCGCAAAGTTTCTGTAAGCTCGATCGCAGCTTGAAGATCATAGGTTTTTCGCCCTAAAAGTCCTAGTTTTTTACCTACATTAAAAGTGTGGGTATCTAGTGGTATGATCAGATCTTTTTTGTCTACCCCACTCCACAAACCCATATCTATGTTGTCATCTCTTACCATCCATCTTAGGTACATCATCCACCTCTTTAATGCACCACTTCCTCTTGTTTTTATTGTCACTTTTGAGATCAAAAAGTTATACCCTTGAGACTCATGCGGATAGAGGTTTTTGATCCTGTTTATAAGTTCGTTTATACCATCGATCACACTGTTTTGTTTTATATAGCCTCTTTTAAAAACATCTTCTAAACTCTCAAC
>JBEPWC010000320.1:0-2375 GCA_041642615.1 Sulfurimonas sp.
TAAAAAATTCGTAATAGTAGGACATACAGATAGCGATGGTTTATTTCAATCAAATATAATACTCTCCAAACAAAGAGCAAATGAGGTTGTAAATGTACTTGTATCTAAGTATTCAATTAGTCCTCAGCAGATTAGTTTTTATGGTGTTGGATCAGTTTCGCCTGTTACAAGCAACAACACAGAACAAGGAAAAGCTAAAAACAGAAGAATTGAACTAGTTCAAAGATAAATAGTTTTGTTTTCGCTAAAATTCGCATATGAATAATTACGAAGATAAGTTTCAAAAAAGTATACAAAACAGTTTTTTTAAAAACCTTACTGCAGATGAGCAAAAGTTCATCCGATCACAAGCTTTAAAATATAATTTTTCCCATCAAGATATAAAACAGATTATAGATATTGCTCGTGATCTTACACTGTGGGATGAGGGGAGTATTGTAGATCTATTTCCCAACTATGATCACAAAAAAGCGATACTTCAAAAGGTAAAAAAAACATACCAAGAGCTAAAAAACAAGCCCAACTCTTACAAAAACTTTACACCACACGTTGTAAATAAAGATCAAAGGTTTAATTTTAAAGTTGAGCAAAAAGATGGTTTTGGTCTTGGACTCTGCCCTGTAGCTAGTGAGAAAACAAGATGTTGCAACCTTTTAACTCTCGATGCTGTTGAGAGTTGTGGGTTTGATTGTTCGTACTGTTCAATTCAAAGTTTTTATAACCAAAACACGATCACATTTGACAAAGGTTTTGCACAAAAACTAAGCGAACTTGAGCTTGAAAAAAACAAAACCTATCACATAGGTACAGGTCAGAGTTCTGATTCACTTATGTTTGGAAACCGTGAGGGTGTTTTAGATACACTGTTTGAGTTTGCTAAAAACAATCCAAATGTTATTTTAGAGTTTAAAACAAAGTCGGACAACATTAAATACTTTATAGAAAATGATGTGCCAAAAAACATCATAGTAACATGGAGCCTAAACACACAAACAATCATAGATAACGAAGAGCACCTTACAGCATCACTTGAGAAACGGATAAAAAGTGCTAGAAGAGTTGCTGATTGTGGTGTAAAAGTCGGCTTTCATTTTCATCCGATCGTTGAGTATGAAAACTACCTTAGTGAGTATGAAGAGGTTTATAAAAGACTCATAAGTGAGTTTGAACCAAAAGAGGTAGTACTTGTAAGTTTTGGAACACTTACATTTATAAAGCCTGTTGTAAAACAACTAAGGGGACGCGATTTTAAAACAAAGATCACACAGATGCCACATGTTGATGCAAGCGGTAAAACTTCATATAAAGAATCTACAAAGATAGATATGTTTTCTAACGCATACAACGCATTTAAAGAGTGGCAAAATCAAGATGATAAAGTATTTTTTTACATCTGTATGGAAGCACACGAACTATGGGATCAGTGTTTTGGGTACAGCTATGCTACAAATAATGATTTTGAAAGGGATATGTTAAGTAGTTACGCAAAAAAATTAAATATGAAGTTTTTGATCTAAAAAGATCTGTAGATCAAGCATCTAATTGATGCTAATCTCTACTTGTATCTATAAGTGATACGACCTTTG
This sequence comes from Sulfurimonas sp., assembly GCA_041642615.1. Classification (GTDB taxonomy): domain Bacteria; phylum Campylobacterota; class Campylobacteria; order Campylobacterales; family Sulfurimonadaceae; genus Sulfurimonas. The sequence continues at coordinate 1,587 of JBEPWC010000320.1, forward strand.
TCTAAAGAGTACGGAGTAAGTTCAAGCTTTACCTTGTCTCCTGGCAGGATCTTTATATAGTGCATACGCATCTTACCTGCAATGTGACATAAAATCACGTGTCCATTATCTAACTCAACACGAAATGTTGCATTAGGTAAAGCCTCAACAATCTTGCCATCTACTTCGATAACATCAGCTTTTGCCATTTTTGTTAACCTTTTAAATTTTTGATAAAATTTCAGCTTTACCGTTGATCACTGCAACAGTATGCTCATAGTGTGAACCGTTTAGTTTATCGGCACTTATTACATCCCAACCATTATCCAAAATGATCTTATCTCTATCTTTTTGACAGATCATAGGCTCTAGACAAAAAACCATTCCGTTTTTTATTTTTGGACCTGACTTTGGACTTCCATGCTCTAAGTAGTTTGGAATCTCAGGTTCCTCATGTGGCTTTTTACCAATCCCATGACCACAAAAGTCACGCAACGGCACAAATCCACGTGATAGGATTGAGTCTTCTAAGACACTAGATAGCTCTTTAAATCTCATCCCCTCTTTAATACTATCTATTGCTTCATAAAGAGTATCTTTTGCACAAGCAATAAGTTTTTCGTCAGCCTCAGACACCTCACCTACACCTACAGTTATAGCTGCATCACCATACCAGCCATCAAGCTCAGTTCCAATGTCATAGCCGATCACATCGCCCTCTTGGAGCTTATAATCAGTTGGTATACCGTGAATAATAACTGGATTTAGCGAACAACAAACACTAGCAGGAAAACCGTAAAGACCTTTAAA
>JBEPWC010000321.1:0-2359 GCA_041642615.1 Sulfurimonas sp.
TAGAGTTTTTGACTTTTCACTCTCACTTGGATGTGATGCTTGAGCTTCACTCTTGTTTGATTGGTTGTCTTTAACATCCTCTTTAGTTACAAGTATGTCTAAAACACCTGCATCTTCATACTTAGCATACTTTGTCTCTTTGATCTCAGCTAAAGCCTGTTTGTTTGGCACAACTTCAAACTCAAAGTTAGCAAATCCACTTCCGTTGTTTTTAACTCTAAGGTAGTGAGTTTCTCCTCTAGTTAGGTCTAACTCAACACTCTTTTTCTCAATGTCGTTTCTTATAGCCTCTATGATCACACTATCTGCATCAAGGTTATACTTTAAAAACTCATGTGGGTAGATCTTTCCCTCTACTGATTTACCATTGATCTTTAGCTCATAGTATGGGATCTTAAATGCGTCATTATCGATCTCACCATCAACTACATAGACATAAACCAAAGCGGAGTTACTAAGTGGTTTTTCCTCTTTAAATGGGGTTTTAGTACACGAAACTAAAAAAAGTCCAGAGATTAGTAGAGTCAAAAGAGTTGTTAGTTTTTTCATTATTTGCCTTTAAATATGTGTCTTTAATATTTGTATGTATTATACTTAAATTTTTTAAAATTTGTAGTTTGTATGCATTCCACCTTAGGAAAGGTGGAACGAGGAAAGAAGTAAAGAAATTTTGCTAGCTAGATGTTTCACCAGCGTGTGTAGCAATATATGCTATTGTTATTAGAAAAAAAGCTATTGTAGCTATAACTATAAACTCCATCATAAATCCTTTAAACTTTTAAGCTTATTGTAGTGATCACTATAATACCTAACCATTATTTCATCGATCTTAGCCATAAAAAATTATATCATAATATTTTAAAATTGGGGGAGTTTTGGGATTTTAATTTTTAAAGTGAGTAGGCTATTTCCAAGCAGGAAGCTTGGAAATAAAGTTTAATACTTGCTAATTAGAAGTTAATTGAAGTGATGAAACGTACGTGTTGTTGAGCATCAGTATTTTCAAAATCACGATGCATTACAATACCTTTGATATTAAAATCACCAAGTTTTGCAGTAGCTATTAAATCAAGTTCCATAGCACTTTCATCAGCAGCTGAGAAAACACCATTTTCACTATTACTACATGAAACTATTTGTGCTGCTAAACCAGTTGAGCCAACTTTTCCAGAAGCTTTTACTTTAACAGAAGTTGCACCCGGTTGTGCCACAGCCTTACCATCTAAATATACTGCAGCTGTTGGTAATTTAGTTTTCTTAAAACCAGTACCAACATTTGCTAATGGTAAAGCACCATCTTCTGTTACCATTGAAGCGGCTGCGAACAAATTAATACCACCAACTGCACCAGAACCACTTAAAGCAACAGCCATAGTATCATCACTTGCAACATCTTCATCTGGCATCATAGTTGCTACATATGCTTTAACATTAGCTGGACCAACATTCATAGATGCATCAACCCATAATGCCATAGCTAATGTTGGTAAAGAATAGTACCATGCATTAACTGCAACAGTTTCATTTTTATATAAACCACCTAAAGCATACGCCCCATGTTGGTTGATTTGAGTACTAGGAGTACCTATAGTTTTGAAGCTTCCAGCCGTACTCACTTGACCTACATATGCACCAACAACAGTTAAGTCTTTAGTTGCAGGAACTATCGCTACAGCACCATTATAAGTATTTGGAGCTGAATGCCATCTTTCAGTAAATAATAGTGGAGTATCTAGTTCTTGCTTACCTAATTTAAGAGTAGCACCTGCTACTGGAGCAGTAATATAAGCCTCACCCACATACATATCACCATTTGTAGTTGGCGTACGAGTACCATTTACTAAAAGACCCTCAAGACCCATAGTTGATGCTTGGTATACAGTTGCACCAAAACCAACATTACCTTGTTTACCAGTCATACCTAGTTTATATGTAGCTTCTGCAGATGAACCTGTTTTGTTAAACATGTCATTGTTTCCACCGTTATTAGTTTCATACCAGATTTTTGCCTGACCATTCACCTTAATATCTTCTAAAGCACTAGCAGTTGTCGTTAAAGCTAAAGCTGCTACTGCAGCCGATACGATTATTTTTTTCATTCAATTCTCCTGTTTTGTTTTAGTAGTCCATACGATCTAATTTACAGTCCTGTTATCTACTGCAAATTTGCATGTGCTACTAATATCGGGAATATTGTATATTACTAAAATTAAAACTAATCTTAATCTAGTTGATAAGTTTTAAATTTATAAGAAAATATAGCTTTTTTACCAATATTATGATAATTTATTGCTTTTTTATCACACTATTGTGATATATTTATTTTTATTATTTCACTTTTGTTTATTATTTCTTGCTT
>JBEPWC010000322.1:0-2341 GCA_041642615.1 Sulfurimonas sp.
GGAGAGAAGCGTTTTTTAAAGGTTGTTTATGATGAGCGTACACATAGGCTTGTAGGTAGTGAAAAGACGCAAGATTTTTTTACACAAAAACCAAAAGGTCTTAAAACTAACCAAGAGGTCAAAATAACTATTATCTCTAAAACCCCTCTTGGTTTTAAGTGTATAGTTGATGGTAGATACGAGGGTCTTATATATAAAAATGAAGTTTTTGAAAAAATAGAGGTAGGTCAAGATAAAAAAGCATTTGTAAAAAATATAAGAAAAGATGGTAACCTAGATATATCCCTTCAACCTTTAGGATCAAAAAAGAAAAGTTCAGATGCGGATAAAGTTTTAGAAACTTTGAAAGCAAACGGCGGTATTATGCCTTATAATTATAAAAGTGATGCGGAGTTGATAGTCGAAACATTTTCTTTAAGCAAAAAAGCTTTTAAAAGAGCATTGACAAAATTACAAGATGATAATATTATAGAGATTAAAGATACAGGAATCTATCTAAGAGGTTAGCATATGAGATTTAATCAGTTCAAACTAGCTATATATGCAACTTACCTTACAAATATTTATGGGTACAAACTAAAAAATGTCTCCAGTTCAAGTGAAAAGAAAGAGTTGAGGGTTGAGTATTCAAGTAAGTTGCTATCAAAATTAAATATTGAGATTAAAGTTATAAATGAGCAAAATATTCCACAAGATGGGAAGTATCTCCTAGTTTCAAACCACAGAACCATAATAGACCCAACTATAATAGAAGTAGCGACAAAAAATAGCGATATTTATGGTCACTGGATAGCAAAGAAAGAGCTTTACAACTCTTTCTTTTTTGGTATGTTTGTAAGAAATGGTGGTACAATTTTACTAGATCGTGAATCTTCTCATATTAGTGGGTTTTTTAAAGATATAAGACGTGTTGTAAAGTCTGGAGATAGTGTATATATCTTTCCAGAAGGCACAAGAAACCAAAGTGAGAAACTCCTTACAGAGTTTAAAGGTGGAGCTGAAAAAATAGCCAAACTAAACAAGATAGATATACTTCCAGTATATATAAGAAACCGTGCAGACCAGATACTTTTTGATGCTATAAAAGATTCTTCAACACGCAGAGTTATAGAGATCGAATTTGGAGAATTGATATCTTACAAAGATAATATTGACTCTATAGAAGATCTATATAGGCAAAGGTTTAAAATATAAAAGAGGTTTAGTTTGTTTTTTAGTTTTTTAAACAGCATAGGTGACAAAACAATTAAAATATTTTTATCTCTATACAAAGCTGTAGAGTTTACATCTATATGTATAATCCATATGTTTAATCCAAAAAGCTATACCCCTGCTATGCGTGTAGTACTGACAAAACAGATCTATATTACCTCTATAGGGATACTCCCAGTTTTTATGTTTTTGGCGATTTTTTTTGGGACAATTTTTATAGGTGCGATCATATATCTTGCAACACTTTATAATCTTGAAAATGATATAGGGGACATTATAGTAACATTTGCCATAAAAGAGTTTTCACCTTTTTTTGTAACACTACTTATAATATTTAGATCATCTACAGCTATAAATACTGAGATCGCTTTAATGAGAATAAATAAAGAGATAGATGCTTTTAAGAGCTCTAAAGTAGACTTGATAGATTATCTATTTTTGCCAAGGATTTTAAGTGGAGTGGTAAGTGTAACAGCACTATCAGCTCTTTTTGCGATAATAATGCTTATAGGCGGCTACCTATTTACACTTTTTTATATGAATATGGATCTACATACATACAAAAATATACTCATTAGTGCAATAGGATTTGAAGACTTGGCGGTTTTAATATTAAAATCTGCAGCTTTTGGTTTTGTTATTATGATCATCCCTGTATATAGTGGACTTAAAGCCAAATCAAGTATTAAAGAGATACCAAAATCTATGGTAAATGGTATGGTAAAAATTTTTATAGCTATATTTTTTGTGGAGGTTTTTTCATTACTAATACAATCAATTTAAAAGTGTTTAACTTAAAAAATAATTTGCTAAAATATAGCACACAAAAAAATACAAGGGTCATATTTGCAGTATAGTAAAATAAGAGTTATTGTTGGTATTTTTGTTTTAACGGCATTTATCTCTATACTCTCATTTTTGTATTTGATCATAGAACAAAAAGGCACGTTTGATGAGCGTTACTCTTATAGGTTTAATACTACAACAGCAGAATCTTTCCATGTTGGAATGCCTTTAAAGTTTTCAGGTTTTAGTATTGGTGTAATAGATCTTATAGAGTTAAGATCAGATGGAAGTGTAGATATGAAGTTCTCCGTACCAAGTGAGAATAAAAAATGGGTTACAGAGG
>JBEPWC010000323.1:0-784 GCA_041642615.1 Sulfurimonas sp.
ACGACGCTCTTCCGATCTATGGCCAAACATCATTTTCTTGCATCACCAGGGATATTAGTTGACGGTATCAGTATTAACCCTTATGCCTTATTGATTCAAGAAGAATGCAGAATTGATGAAGAAAATCTAAAGAAGATCATAGAACTTTCTCAAAATTCAGGTGCAAAGGTTTTACTTGCAGGGATGCTTCTACCTCCAAACTATGGAGGAGAGTACAGTGAAGCTTTTAAACAGATCTATATAGATCTAAAAGAAAAGTACAATCTTCGTATGCTCCCTTTTTTACTTGGTAGTGTAGCGGGTAAAAAAGAGTACAACCAAAACGATGGAATCCACCCAAACGAAAAAGGTCACAAAAAAATAGCTAGAGATGTTTTTGAATTTTTAAAGAAAGAGCTGTAATGTTGGAATTAAAGTCGTTAAAAAAGTCTTATGTTCAAGGTGGTGAGAAGATAGATATTTTCGATGATCTTAACTTTAGTATAGACGAGGCTAATACAGTCTCAATCATGGGAAAATCTGGTAGTGGTAAGTCTACACTTCTCTCACTTATATCTGGGATCATAAAACCAGATAGTGGAGATATACTTTTAGATAACACCTCATACAGCTCTTTAAAAGAGGGTGAGCTAAATGACTTTAGAGCTACAAACATAGGTTTTGTCTTTCAAAATTTTCATCTGGTTTCTTACCTAAACACTTTGGAAAATGTAATGCTTCCGGCAAAAGTCTGTGGCATAAAAAACCCAAAAGAAAAAGCAGAGGAACTTTTAGAGAGTGTAGG
>JBEPWC010000323.1:794-2339 GCA_041642615.1 Sulfurimonas sp.
TTGATCACCTCCCATCTGAACTAAGCGGTGGAGAGAAACAAAGGGTAGCCATAGCAAGAGCACTGATCCATAACCCTAAGTTAATCCTAGCAGATGAGCCAAGTGGAAACTTAGATGAAGAAACAGGTGTAGCGGTGATGGATAAGTTGTTTGAACTTGTAGCGAAAAACAACACCACTTTGATCCTTGTCACCCACTCAAAAGAGGTAGCCCTAAGATGTGAAAAAAATTATACTCTTGTATCTGGTGAGCTAAAACCATGCTAGTAATAGAGCTTGTCCTAAAAGCACTAAAGCGTTCAAAATCTTTCTCAATCATCTTTATACTAAACTTCGCTTTAGCCATAGCCTCTTTGTCCTACCTGCAGTTTTTTAAAGCAAGTGTAGACAGTTCTTTAGATGCAAAAGCAAAAAGTCTTTTAGGAGCCGATCTTGTGGTCTCTTCAAGGTTTGAGATCACAGATGAACAGATAGCTGAGATCAAGAAAAAACTTCCACAGGTAAAAGAGTTTTCAAAAGGGATCTCAACTGTAAGCATGGTCTCTGCAAAAGAGCGAGCTAGACTTATGGAGGTTGTTAAGATAAATGAGGGTTTTCCATACTATGGGGGTTTAGAGTTTAGCGATGGTGCTGCGTATCCAAAAGCCACACCCATGCCAAAAGTTGATGAGATCTGGGTTTACAAAGAGGTCTTAGACCTACTTGGTTTAAAGGTTGGAGAGCCTATCAAGATAGGTAAAAAGAGCTTTAAAATAAGCAAGGTTATAGACTCAGACACACTAAAAACGGTCAGTTTTAGCGGTTTTTTACCAAAGATCTACATAAGTGAAGCGGGACTAAACGAGAGTGGACTTTTACAGTTTGGATCAACTGCAAGGTACAAACTAAACTACCAGTTTGCCCAAAAATACGACAACGACAAACTAGAACAGATCGAAGACACACTAGAAAAAAGCATAGATCAAAACTTAAAAGTTCTCTCTCCAAACGATGGAAGAGACAGGCTCTTACGTGTGTTAAACTTTATAACAAACTTTTTATCTTTAGTCTCACTTGTCTCTTTCTTTTTAGGGCTTGTAGGGCTGATCTATCTCTACTCAGGTTTTTTAAAGCGACATCAAAATGATATCAACATACTAAGTGATCTTGGGCTTAGAAAAAGAGATATAGCTTTGACATACTTAACTCACCTTTTTGTACTGGTTTTATCATCAAGCGTAGTGGTTTTTTCCTTTATAGCTTTTAGTGCTGGTTTTTTAGGACCTGTGATCCAAAAAGTCATAGGCTTTGAGTTTGACTTTTCGCTTGACTATTTTTTCTTTTTAAAGTCGTTTTTTGCACTACTACTTATAACATTTAGTGTAGGCTTACCTCTGATCTTGCCACTACTTCAAAGAAAAGAGATGGGGGTTTTAAAAACTGTTTTAACCTACATGCCTTTTATAGCTGTACTGCTTGTGATTTCGCACTTTGTTACACCTAACAAAAACATAGGTTTTTTATTTGCCCTTGCTATTTTGGCATTAATCGCTTTGTTTTTTGTAGT
>JBEPWC010000324.1:0-2320 GCA_041642615.1 Sulfurimonas sp.
ATAAAAGATATACCATACAAAACACATCAAAAGATCCTTAACAAATGGGTATCGGTTAACTACGATCAAAAATCAAACTATAAAGAGGTGCTTAAGTGGACGCTTGGTATCTCAACTGTCTTTTTTATTATATTATTTATAATTCTTAGGATAAACAGAAGACTAAACCTTGAGATCAGAAGTCGTAAAGAGACTGAAAATAAACTAAAAGAGCTCTCAATAACAGATGAGCTAACCACACTTTATAATAGACGTTACTTTAACACCGTATTTACAAAAGTGATCAACAGTGCAAAAAGAGGTAACGAAGACATATGTTTTGCCCTTTTAGACATAGACTACTTTAAGTCCTACAACGATACATACGGTCACATAAGTGGAGATAAAACTCTAAAAGAGGTATCAAAATGCCTAAAAGACTCACTAACTAGAGCTGACGACTACTGCTTTAGACTTGGTGGTGAGGAGTTTGGTATACTTTTTAAAGGGCTCACAAAAGAAAAAGCCTTAAAGCTTGTTCAAAAAGTTAACAAAAACATTGAAAACCTAAAAATAAAGCATGAAAAAAATAGTTCTAGCAAATATGTAACTGCTTCATTTGGACTGGTTGTTAAAAGTGCTAAAGATGTAAAAAGTGAAAATGGACTCTACAAAGAGGCAGATGATCTTTTGTATAAAGCAAAAGAGAGTGGAAGAAATAAGGTGTGTGTAAACGACTAAAGAAAAGCCTTTAAAAGCTCTACATTTAGCCCCATAGCTGTACTCTCAAATCCATGAACTTTTTTTATATACTTTTTACAAAACCCCTCAACCATACAAGCTCCAGCTTTTCCTTGCCACTCACCACTAGATAAGTATTTATCTAGATCATGCTCATTAAAATGTTCAAAAAGGTAGTTTGTAGAGGATATATCTATTATCATTTTTTGAGTATCCTCGTAGATCATACATGTTATTATGGAAGTTATACTTCCACTTTGTGTCATTAGTATATCTTTTGCTTCATCTACACATTTAGCTTTTCTTAGTATCTGATCTTTAGAAGTCACAACCGTATCTGCCACTAAAAGTGGATAATCCTCTATCCCAAAAGCCCTTCTATTTACCTCATACTTTCCATGCGTAGCTTGATAAACAAAGTTTTTTGGAGTTTTTGCAACGATAGAGTCTTCATCAAATTCTACACTCTGTTGAATAAAATCAATCCCTGCTTTTTTTAAAAGCTCTGCTCGTGTAACTGAACCTGAGGCTAAGCGCAACATTTTTTATATTTCCTCCCACTTCCACAAGGGCAATTCTCATTTCTTTGTATCTTTGTGTTAAACATCTCCCCACTATCATAAAGCCACTCGCTATCTTTTTTTACAAACTTGCTTCTCTCATGTAATAGATATATTTTATCATTTTGACGGTAAAACGCTTTAAACTCAACTTCATCATCCTTAGCTTCAATAACATCAAGTTTTAACCACTCCATATTACCATATGCACTCATATCAGTTGAGATATTTTGGGTTGTAGTTTTTGCTAAATACTCTCCATCATTCCTAACAAAAGCATCATAACGACTTCGCATTAACTCTTCTGGAGTATCTATGTTTTTCATATAATTTCCTAAATATTAAAGCATAATCATACTATATTTAGGAGAAATTTTTAAGGGGTGTTTTTAAAATAAGCTAGATAGGTAAGAGCCTAAAAATATTGCAATAACTCCAAGCACAATATTAGCCGGGACTTGGTACTTCCCAATAAACTCTAATTGCGTTTTTGCTAAAACCATGTTTCCCTCTCTTAGGGCTTTGTCTGCACGAGAGCGTCTTCTGATCATAACTATAAGGTTTATAAACATAACCGACCAGATCCCCTCTTTTGCATGTGCATAAACAGCGTATTGGCTAGTTGAGAGTGAGTAAGCCTTGATCATAATGATCGCAGTTATAAAAAGCAAAACAACAAAAGGTAACACTATAAAAAAAAGCTTTTTAAGAGCTTTAGATATATGTTCTAACCTTTTAGCGGGTGATTCTATCTCTAAAAAAGATGGATGAGCAGCGTATCGCATAGAGATCATACCACCAACCCAGACAACTGCTGAGATCACATGGATAAAAAGTATAAAAGTTTTGTACTCTGCAAAAAAATCAGCCATTAGCTAAGAGCCTCTGTAATGAATTTTAGTGATTCCTCTTTAGCCTCTGGAAGTTTTGTTTTGTCCTTGCCTCCAGCTTGGGCAAAGTCAGCTCTACCACCACCACCTCCGCCAAGGATTGGAGCTATGTTTTTGATCCAATCCCCAGCTTTAGCATCAGCACCCTTT
>JBEPWC010000325.1:0-2317 GCA_041642615.1 Sulfurimonas sp.
GTTTAGTCTTCTGTTTATCCTCAGAATAAGAAGCAGTATAATAAAAAAGATAGTTGAGATACCAAGCGTCCACTTAAGCACCTCTTTATAGTTTGATTTTTGATCGTAGTTAACCGATACCCATTTGTTAAGGATCTCTTGATGTGTTTTATATGGTATATCTTTTATAACTTTGTTAAAGATATTTTTTAAAATAGGCTCATCATTTCTGGTACCAATACCTAGCTCCCACTGATCGTTGAACTTACCAGCTATTTTTAGCTCCCCAATGTAGTTTTTTTGGATGTTATAGCCAGTAGTAGCTAGTGTATCGATGAAGCCAAATAGCTCCTTATTTCTAACCTTTTCAAGCCCCTCTTTTAAGTTTTTTACATCTACTAGATCCATATGTGGATATTTTTGTTTTAGAATTTCACCATATGCATAACCCTCAACTATACCTATCTTTTTATCTGTTACACTAGATATATCGTTTATAAAAAACTCATCAAGATTTGTAACGATTACTAGAGGTAGTTTTAGGTAAGGCTTTGTAAAGTCAAGGTATTTTAACCTCTCCTCAGTTGGCATAACAAGTGAAAAAATATCACACTTTCGCTTTTTACCAAGCTCTAAAGACTCCATCCAAGTTTTTGTATGAATAACCTTGATCGGTGTATCTATCTTTTCTTCTAATAGCTCTTTATAATGAGCAGTCATCCCTATATGTTTGCCATCTTCACTTTTTTCAAATGGCATCCAGTTCGGATCTATACACATGTTGATCACTTTTTTATCTTTTAAGTACTCAACCTCTTTTTTACTTAAAATTTTACTTTTTTTATCTGAGCTAAATGTCTCAAAAATATAGTTATCTACATCTATGTTGTTAGTTATAAGACCATGTTGTTTGTAAACTTCAAGTGTGTATCTTATGCGACCTTTATCTAATGTGCCTATTGGGATCGACTTGTGTTGTATGATCTCATCTAGTGCATCTGCTTCGTACCTTAAATGCTCTTTTGACTTGTTAGTAGAGTATTTTTCTTTGATGATGCTAATGATCTCATCTTTGTTCTGTAGTGCATACTGCCAACCCTTTATGGTAGCTTGTTTAAACCTCTCTACCCTTTTTGGATGCTCTTTTGCCTCTTTTTCACTTGTAAAAAGCATATCTCCATATAGGTCTAAACCATAGTTTGTAGGGTTGATTATATTTATATCTACACCCATCTGCTTAAAATAAAATACTTCATTACTAAGGTAACCTGTATAAGCGTCTACATCTTTATTTACAAGTGATTTATAGCTTTTTTTATGTTTTGTTTTGTCTAAAATGGGTGCTATGTCTAGGTTTTTAAACATAGCTAAAACGCCAAACCCATCTGCATCCTCTTTGTAGAGGAGTACTTTTTTGCTGTCTAGTTTGTAGGGTGAGTCTAGTCCACTACTCTTTAGGGTCATCACTACATTTGGTGTGTGTTGAAATATGGGTATGACTATTACAACGGGTTGTTTTTTAGATCTGTAAAGAAGCAGTACAGAGTCTGCTACACCATACTCAGCTTCACCATCTATGACTTGTCTTATGTTGTTTTTGTTTAGATCTCTTTGTTTGATCTCTACATCTAAGCCAACATCTTCATAAAACCCTTTTTCCTTTGCAGCATAGTAACCTGCAAACTGAAACTGGTGAAGCCATTTTAGTTGAAGGGTTACTTTTTCATTGGCGTATAATGAGTTGACAAACAATATAAAAGTTAAAATTAGTAGTTTCATTAAAATACCTAACTTATAATTAGTATAATTTTACTTTAATATTAATAAAAAATACCTAAGTTTATAGATTATAAATATAGTTATAGATAAAATTATGTAAATTAAAGGCTAGGTTAAATGAACTACTATGAAAATGAACTAAAAGCACTTAAAAAATCGGGCAGATACAGAGAGAGAAAAGTTGTAGATAACTCTTTAAAAGACTTTGCTTCAAATGACTATCTTGGACTTGCTCACAATAAAGATCTTCATAAAAAAACCTGCCAAGAGTTAGAAAAACTACCATCCCACTCCGCAAAAGCTTCACTTTTAGTAAATGGATACCACCAGATACATAAAGACTTTGAAGATGCACTATGTAGGGCAAACAACTTTGAGGATGCAGTAGTTGTTGGGAGTGGGTTTAGTGCAAACATAGCAATGTTTGAAGCACTTTGTCGCAAGGGTGACATGGTCTTTATGGATGAGCTTTACCACGCATCAGGGATCCTTGCAACTGAACTTGAGCATGTAGATGTAGTCTTTTTCAAACATAACGACATCGATGATCTAAAAAAAC
>JBEPWC010000326.1:0-2316 GCA_041642615.1 Sulfurimonas sp.
TTAGAGGATCTTTTTGGTGACTTAGATGCAGATATATACACACTAAGTTCACATGCTAAGGACTCGATCTATGACATAAAACTTGGTGAAAAAAGTGTGTTTGTTTTAGGAAATGAGAGTGATGGGGTAAGCAAAGATGTTAGTAAGCTTTGTACATCTAGCATAAGCATACCGATGCAACGCGGTGTTGAGTCTCTAAATGTTGCAGTCACAGCTTCGATTATAGCGTTTATGAGGTAACAATGATCAAAACACCACACCTAAGTACAGATGGGATCATAAAGCTTTATGATAACAATGAGGTATACCAAGGTATAGTTTTGATCCAAAGACTAAACCCACCTCATGGCTTAGCACTTCCGGGTGGTTTTGTGGATGTTGGAGAGAGTGTAGAGGATGCACTTAAGCGTGAGATGAAAGAGGAGGTAGATCTAGATGTAGAGATCATAAGCCTACATGGCATATACTCAGATCCTTTGCGTGATCCAAGGTTTCACACAGCCAGTGCAGTCTACATCTGCAAAGCATACGGCACTCCAAGGTCTGGTGATGATGCAAAAGAGGTTTATGTGTACAAAGAGGATGAGCTTCCCTTTGATCAGCTAGTGTTTGATCATGAGAAGATTTTGAAGGACTTTTTAGCTGCTACTTTAGCTCCATAATGATTTGAGGGTTAGAAATATCGAGACCATAAAATAAACTGTGTAAACCCACCTCTTATTCCTAAATCACTTGGTATATTTTGACATAATTTCGCTAAAAGATATACTAATTGCTTGTTGCTCCTAATCGGGGAGGAAGCTTCTTCTAAACTTCCTTAAGAGCTTTTTCAATAGCTTTTTTTAATGGTAAATCTACTTTGTCACACTCATCTTCTAAACAAGCTTCACATGCTGTTCCTGCTTCTGTCTCATCCATTACAGCTTCTAGGTTATCGCCATGCTTTTTTACAGCATCTTTTATTTCATCGTACTCAATGTCCATACAGTCACATACTAACATCTATTTCCTTTTTTTAATATCTATTTTTTATTAAGACTATTTAGTGAAGATATAATACCATCCATTTTGTCATTTATGTTGTTTACATAATCCGATATGTTATTTACCTCTGTTGCGTTATTTTGAAGTGTACCGGCATTATCGTGGATTGATTGTATAAGTACATTTAAAGTAGCAGAAGTCTCTCCTAAACTTTTTTGTGTACGCTCAGCTAGTTTTCTAACCTCATCTGCAACTACAGCAAACCCTCTACCATGCTCACCTGCACGAGCAGCTTCAATAGCTGCATTTAAAGCAAGAAGATTAGTCTGTTCTGCTATATCTCCAATAGTTGTCATAATCTCTTTTGTCTCATTTGCACTAGATACCAACTCTTGCAAACCATCAACCATCTGGTTTTCACTGTCAGACACATTGTGTATCCTCTCAACAGCTTCTTCTATCATCCTTTTTAGCTCTTCAATAGTTGTATCTGTTATTTCTGTTATAGTGTTGTTTAATTCCTCTGCATTATCTTGAATCTGCTGATTTGTGTCATAATTAGTTTTTTGCATATCACCAAGTGCCTGACCTAAAGAGTTAATGTTATTTAGCACTTCTGCCATCTTTGCTTCTACAGTTATTTCACTACGTTTAGAAAAGTCACCTGTTGCGTAAGCTTTTAGTGTCTCCATAGCATTGTCAAGGTTCTTTTCTGCATTGTCTAACATATGATTAAGAGAGTTTTTTAGTACGTGGACATATGGTGTATCTGAATCAGAAATAATTCTATTTGAAAAATCACCTTTAGATACTTTATCGGCTAATAGTACCATCTCACCTGCTACTACTGTGTCTTGTTGTGATGCTTTTTGGTAACTTTTAACAAGCCTATTGAAGTTTTTTTCTGCTTCATTGTTCGTAGCTTCATCCAGCTCTATTCTATTGCGTTTAAACTCCATCATCTCTATAAGTTCTAAACGTTTTTCATTTAGATATGAATTACTACTACCTGCTGAGTAGTTAATAGCAAATACAATCACTCCAACACCTATGACATTTAGGACTATCTGAATAATAGTAGACTCTATAAGTAATAAGGTTGCTATTAGCACCAAAAAAGTTAGAACAACTATTATATTTTTTTGCATGTTACTCATGAATATCCTTATCTCATAGTCTTGTATAGTTTTTCAACTTGTTTAATCTCGTTAGGAGATGGTTTTCTTCTGCATGACAGATAGTACTTCTTATTATCTTTAGGATCTACCATTGGAGCTACAGTTGCAAACACCCAGTAAAAACCACCGTCTTTAGTTTTATTTTTAACGTAAC
>JBEPWC010000327.1:0-2306 GCA_041642615.1 Sulfurimonas sp.
CCTAAACTACTGCAGTATGATAAGTCGTCAGAATCCTTTTGTAGATAATATTTGGACATATTGACATTAGCACTATAAGTAATGCCTCTTTTTGTTACAGATTCTATTGTAGCTTTATCTAAACAACTATTATTACTAGCTCTATTGTAAAAAGATATTTCTAGCAAAGTTTGTTCTATCGCACTATTTAAAAAAAGTTCAGCTTGTTCTCTAACAAAAGAGTTTTGTGTATGTTTAGCAGAAACAGATGCATACTTTAAAACAACCATCATCATCCCACTAACAAGTAAAATAACCATAATAGCCTGCCATATACCCATGCCTGTTCTCAAAATACAACCTTTTGTTTGCTTATGTGTACATCATTTGAGCCTCTTATATCTCTTAGCATATCGATTTTTACCCTGATAGTATCATTTTCATAAGATACTTCAAAGCCATTTACCTCTTCAGCTAAAATGCTAACATTTCCTTCTCTTATCCCACTACTGTCTCCACAAAAAGTTTCTCCATTATATGGTTGAAAGTCATGGAAAAGAAAAAGTGTATTTTCAAAGCTAGAGCCTTTTGGAAACTCATAGTTTCCATCATTACATTTATCTTCTAAATCAGCTTGAGTTAAGTGTGCTCCACGAGTTATGGCATAGGCTGTATCTGTAAGATAATACTTTTCATATATATAGTCTGGTTGTGTACTATCAGTAATTTGTATCTGATTAGCACCTATAGTTATCTCAAAAGCCAAGTCACTGTTTGGGTTGTTAAATCCAAAGGCACCATCACAAGCTTTCGCAGACTCAGTTCCAGCATCAAATGCACCTGCAAAAACAAGGTTTATATGAGGGCTATTTAAACTAGCGTCTATATCTGGAACAATTAAAGTGTTAGTACTGCTGTCACTAAGTGCTAAATCTACAAAGCCATCGTATCTTCGTGCTATAAGCTCATCATCCATAGTGCCAAGCCACTGAAGAGTATTATGAGATGAGGTGATCTCATTTATAGGTTGACAACTACCAAATCCGGTAGTTGAGCCTATGACACTGTTTGGCACACGGTTGTAAAGCATTATACCTATCTGATCTAGGACTATTTGTGATTGCATAGAGAGTTCTGTTATAGCTTTAGCCTTTGCACTTCTCACAAAAAGAGCCTCCATAGCCTTAAATGTACCAGCAGCTAAGATACTTGAGAGAACAACAACAAAGATCATCTCTATGAGTGTAAATCCTTTTTTATTCATCTGTGTTACCATACCCGTTTTTTGATCTGTATATGACCTAAGTTTGCAGAGTAATAGAAAAAGCTTGACTGAAATCCAACCATTTTATTGTTGTCTGCACCAGGGTAAACTATTGTCTTGATCTTTTTTAATTCTGATGTATTTAGTGCTACAACGCTTAAATAGTTATTCTCTACATATTCCACAGATACATTTATATTGTATATATTTTTATCTACACCCTCTATATTCATATTAACATTAGTTGTTTTACCACTATAATCATCAATGTCATCATAGTCACCACTATCACTACCAATACTAGAAGCACGTAAGTTACTGTCTATACAGTTTCTTGAACCAATAAAACCACCAACTCTATAGCCAGATGAAGCGTTGCAGTCAGTTTTATCTGTATCAAGGATTTTACCATCACTAACTGTAGTATTTTCATCCCAAGGTAGTTTTACAATTGATCCCATTAAAGAGTAGGCATTAAATAAAGCATCTTCTTTTTTTGAGAGCTGAAGTGTTTTATTTGATGCAAAAATGATCTTTGGAACTATTGTAAATACAATAGCTATAATTACCATAGAAAAGATAAGTTCTATAAGAGTTAAACCTTTACGCATGTTATTTATCTAAACACCTTTATACCAGTTCTTTCATAGTCACCACGATCTTCAATCTGGTAGTCGGTTCCATTAAAGTCACCACTTTTGATTCCAACTGTTGAGTCATCTTTACTTTTATAGGTATAATCAAAACATGGATGAGTGGTACAGTTAGAGCCTATAGAATCATCATAAGCACCACCATAAGATGATGGTACATACCATAACCACTCATCAATATCTAAGTGCATCGTGTATGTTTTTTTACCAGCATTTGGTAAAGCTATATCTATATTTCCATTATTTGGATCACCTATATCTGGACTATTTAGTGTAAACTCAGGACTATTTAGTGTAGCACCATCTGTAGCATCTAATTTAAATATAATGCCTTGTGCTGAATCATTATGATTTTTGTGTTTATACCATTTTAATGAGTTTCGTACAAATCCACTAACATAGATTGAGCT
>JBEPWC010000328.1:0-2301 GCA_041642615.1 Sulfurimonas sp.
AGATGCCGTTCTGTCAATTTTTGGGTGAACAAATTGCACATCTACAACTTTCATGTTAACATTTGCTAACTCTGCACATATCTCACCAAAATGCATAGCATCGTAACAAAAGATAAAATGAGATTTTGGCTTTAGAACCTGTGATACCTTTTTGAAAAACTTATCTAAAGGTAGATTGATATTATAGCGTGCATTAAATAACATTTCATTATCACTCTTAGTCCCCTTATGATGATAAAAAGGTGGATTAGAGACAATATAGTCATACTTTTTATCAAATTCATACTCTACAAAGTCGCCATGGTGGAGCTTGTAGTCTATTTTATTTACTTTTGCATTTTTCTTAGCATATTTTAAAAATTCTTCTTGTTTCTCTATAGCTTCTAGGTTTATTTTTTTGTTATCTTTTGCACATAAAAGCCCAACTATGCCACTACCAGCACCCACATCGAGCATATCGCCTTTTGGATCAAATGAGTCTATAAAATCAGACAAAAACACAGAGTCGCTGTTAAAACAATACCCTGACTCTGGCTGATATAGAACCATTTAAACTCCTCTTTGATATAATCTCGCAATTATACCAAATAAAAAGTCACTAGACGAGCGTTAAAGACAAAGCAAATTTCTTTGCTTTGTCTAGCTCTATGACATTGAAATCTTTTTCGTATATGTTAAAAGATGGTTATAACATAAAATTAAGGACTTAAGTTATGATAATTATTCCAGCACGTCTTGCATCAAGTAGATTTCCCCAAAAGGTATTGGCAGATATTGGCGGGCTCCCAATGGTTGTACGTACTGCAAAAAGGATTGAACACTTAGATCGTGTTGTAGTAGCAGCAGATGATGAAAAGATCATCTCAGTTTGTAAAGATCATGGGATCGAAGCAAAGCTTACTTCAACTACACATAAAAGTGGTACTGATCGTATAAATGAGTGTGCAAACATTGCTGGAGTTAGCGATGATGAGCTGATCATTAATGTTCAAGCAGATGAACCCTTTATTGAGCCAGAAGTTGTTGAGTTGCTCATAAAAAGACTTGAGAGACTTCAAAGTAAAAAACAAGAGTTTATTATGGCAAGTTGCTACAACGCCATAAACTCAGAATCTGCAAAAGATCCAAACCTTGTAAAAGTTGTTTTAGACTCCATGGATAACGCCATCTACTTCTCACGCTCACTTATCCCCTACAACCGTGGTGGTGAAGCTACATATTATGGTCATATTGGGATATACGGATTTAGCAAAAAAAGCCTACATGATTTTTGCAACCTAAGTGATGCACCAATCGAAGATATAGAAAAACTAGAGCAACTCCGTGCGATCTACCATGGAAAAAAGATCAGTATGGTAAAAGTCGCTTCAACTGGATTTGGAATCGATACTAAAGAGGATTTAGAACGTGCTATAGAGATATTTTTATAAAAATAGATTTAGAGTCTATTTTTTATGTACAAATACATCATTAACCTTGGATGTTTTGTATATAGACACAACCCTACTCATCTGCTCAGCATCCCCTAAAACAACAAAACCCCCTTTATTTAGTATCTCATAAAATGTATAAGCTACCTCTTTTCTTGAGATCTCATCAAAATATATAAACATATTTCTAGAAAAAATAATATCAAATTTACCAAGATTTAGCATATTAGATCTATCGTAGACATTTAGAACTTTAAAACTGATCTGATCTTTTATACTTTTGTTTAAATGATAGTAGTATCCATCATAGGTAAAGTATTTAGCAACTATATCTTCTGGAAGATTTCTAATAGAACTTTGTGTATAGCTTGCAACTTTTGCTTTTTGTATAATATCTGAATCTATATCTATAGCTACAATCTCAAAAGCTCTCTCTTTTACTATAGAGCTATTTTCTAAAATATATAAAAGTATTGAGTATGCTTCTTCACCACTAGAACATGGTGCACAAAGTATTCTTATTGGCTCATGGCTTGATAGAGTTTTACTTATAGATGGTAAAAGGTGTTTAACTAAAACCTCAAACTGGTCTTTTTCTCTGTAAAAGTAGGTGTCGTTATTTGTAACTATATTGATTAGCTTTTGAAACTCCACTCCATCTTCATCTGCAAAGCGTAATTTAAAAAAGTAATCTTTAAAGTCATCTATATGATTTTGTAGTTTTTCATAACATATACTAAACTCTATAGATAGTCCTGTCTTTCTATATATAAACTCTTTTATTTTGTCAAAGTTTTCTACAGAAAATGTGTTATTCATGGGAGGAAAAGTAGAAGCCTAACAGACTAGGCTTCTTGAAGAAATTATTATA
>JBEPWC010000329.1:0-1079 GCA_041642615.1 Sulfurimonas sp.
GAATACTTGCTATATACTCTATGTGGGGAGCTCACTTAGAGTATGACGGAGCAGCGGGAAGTGACAGTGCTGGGCTAAAAGACTGGTCAGGCTCTTCTAAACCAAGTGACACACTCATGAGGATCAAAGAGGCGTACTTTGTGTACAAAAACAAGATGGGTGTTCAACCATACGCTTTCTCAATCGGTCGTCGCCCAGCAACAAACGGTTTTTTAGCAAACTATAGAGAGAACGAAGACAGACCTGGCTCACCATCTGCACACATAACAAACATGGAAGTAAATGGTGCTATGCTAAAACTTAGCTGGAACCGTTTTATACCGGGTGCGTACACTAAGTTTGTGTATGGTCGTGCTCATACTGGTGAGATCCAAGGTGTGTATGGAGATAACCCAGCTCTTAGAACTCCATATGCTCAAGATATAAGCGATCTTGAAGATGACAATGTAGACTTCTTTGTAGTTCCAGGTGTAGCATACAACGATGGACAGTATGAGGTTATGTACCAATGGGCTCATATATTTGATACTAAAGGTAAAAATATCAACACAACTCAAACAAAAGTAGCAGCTGGTTCAGCAGATCTATTTTCAGTAGGTTTTAAAGTAGATGGTATTGGGGATGAGTTTGATGGCTTCTTAGCTAACACCACACTCTTTGTGTCTGGTGCTTACACTAACTACAGTGCAGATGATGGCTACTCGATCTTAGGCTCAAGTGATGGTGGAAGTGTTAGTGGTTCATCTCTCTGGGCTGGGATCATAGTCCCAGATATGATCACAGACAATGGTAAGATTGGTTTTGAGTACAACCAAGGATCAAAAAACTTTACACCTATGACATGGGCAGAAGACACCATAACAGGTTCTAAGATAGCTGTTCGTGGTTACGTAGCTGAGGCTTACTGGAACTTTGATCTCTTTGGTGTAAAACACCTACCATCACAAGTGAGATACACATACGCACAGCACGACTACACACCAAACATAAACTGTGCAGGTTGGGTAGATCCACAAGAGGTTGATCTAACTTCAACCGATCTAAGGGTCTCAGTTACTTATAAATACTAATAGAGTTTT
>JBEPWC010000329.1:1089-2299 GCA_041642615.1 Sulfurimonas sp.
CTACTTTATCACTTTTTTTGTTGTATTATACTTTATGTTTATGTTTTAGATTTGTATAGATTATATAAATATTTCTTATGATCCTTTTCGTAACAAATTAAAAAGAATTTATCACTTTTTTATCACTTTTGTGTCACATACATTTTTAGTTTGTGATATGATGGTACATGAATTAAATGAATGAATGAAGGAATTCAAATGAAAAAAATAATTACTCTCTCCGCCGTAGCATTTCTGTCTACAGCAGTATACGCAGAAGTAGATCTAAAAAAACTAGATTTTAAAGTGAACTACTTGCAAAAGAAGGTTAGCGAAATAAACAAAAACACTTCAAATGATAATATTAAGTTTGATGTTGATTTTCGTACATCTGTTGATATGCTTAACTATGAAACAAACAATGGAGCAGAATATTCTAATGATGCCCTAATATCTAACAGATTATGGTTAAATATGGGTTATGCTCCTACAAGTGATCTTGTATTTAAAGGACAACTTGCTTATAACAAAGCTTATGGTAACTCAGCTTTTAGAGCTGATGGAATGCCTCAAAGAGGTATGGGTTTTGATACTTTTGACTGGGTTTCAAGTGAAACACTAAATGATGACAGAGTTCGTGTACGTGAAGCTTACTGGTTATGGATGCCAAAAGTTGGTGATCTTAGTTTTACTGCAAGTTTAGGTCGTCGTCCATCTACAAATGGTTACCTATCTAACTTAAGAGAAGATGATAAAAAAGCAAAATCTCCACTAGGACACGTGATCAATATGGAGTTTGATGGTGCAAGTGCTGGTGTTACAGCTAACAATATCCTACCTGGCTTTATGTTTAAACTATGTCTTGGTCGTGGTTTAACAAATGCTAAATCATGGGCTAATGAAGCTGACTATACTATAAACAATGGTATGGGTGCTACATCTCCTAACTATATAACAGACCCAGACTCTTCAATGGATACTGTAGATATGGCTGGATTTATATTTGTTCCTTATGATGATGGTCAATATGCAGTTAAAACAACTTGGTATCGTGGAAAAAATGTTCCTGGCATGAGAGGACAATTTACTCTTGATGGTAATGGTGTAGATGCAAATTCAGATGGTTTTTCTGATGGTCTTGTGATTTCAAATCAGACATGGGCTATGGAAAACACTGGTGATATGGACGGTATGGCTGTATCATTTAAAGTTGATGGAATCGGTGATGGTA
>JBEPWC010000330.1:0-2295 GCA_041642615.1 Sulfurimonas sp.
CTTGCTTTCAGGTTTACCCCTTAACTTTTCTATGATCGAGAGTGTAGTTGCTACACTCATACCAACGATCGAAGTAAAAAATGCAGTTTTTAAACCAACTAAGATCTCATTTACACTGTTTATAATATCGTCTGGATTAAACCCTTGAAGCCCAATAAAGATCCCCACAAAAGTACCAAGCACACCAACACTAACGATCTGAGCTTTTAGATCTTTTTTCTTGATCTGATCAATCGATGCAAGTACAAATATGATGATCACAAAGGTAAGGTTTACTGGGTTTAGCACTATCTCTTTTAGTGAAGTTGCACTAAAACTACTCTCTTTTGGCTCTAGTTTACACCTGCCTATTGTTAAAACAGATCTATTTGATGTGATCAGTTTTTTGCTGATCCCATCTATTTTAGAGAGTTCATCTATGGACTTAAAACACTGGTTTGCCTCTCTATAGCTTATGATCTTAGCAGCTTTAGCCTTTCCTATTCCGTTTAACTCCATAAGCTCTTTTGAGCTAGCTGAGTTTATGTCTACAGATGCACTCAAAAAAACAACACTAAAAAAGGTGAGTATTATTAGTTTTAAAATTGTGTTACCTCTCTTTGGTTTTTAATGGATCCTCAGGTCAAGCCCAAGGATGACGTGGTATTGTAAGCCAGAGGATGACAACAAATGTCATTCCAAACTTGCTACCTCGTCATTCCCAACTTGATTGGGAATCTTACATACCCATTAATTCACTTTATGTTCAAACTCAGGAACTATTTTTTTAAGCTGATCTAACTTATTATCAGTTTTTAAAAGTGATATTATATCATCATTTAATTTATCTATATCATAATGGGTTGGCTTAGCAACTGTTATGGATTCATAATCTGTTGTACAATCTGACTCATCAATCAAAAGCTCTTCATATAGTTTTTCACCTGGTCTGAGTCCTGTAAACTCTATTTCAATATCGTCTCTACCGCTTAACTCTATCATCTTTTTAGCAAGATCAACTATTTTTATAGGCTCACCCATATCTAATATGAAGATTTCACCACCTGTTCCTATAGCTCCTGCCTGAAGGACAAGCTCACATGCTTCTGGTATCAACATAAAATACCTTGTAATATCTGGGTGGGTAACTGTTATATTTTTACCATCTTCAATCTGTTTTTTAAACTTAGGTATTACACTGCCACTTGATCCTAAAACATTACCAAAACGAACAGCTACTATATCTGTACCATTTCCATTAGAGTTCTGTGCATAAAGTTCACATATACGCTTTGTTGTACCCATTACATTTGTTGGGCGAACTGCTTTGTCTGTAGAGATAAGTATAAATTTTTCAACATCATACTTTATAGCCATGTCTATAGTATTTTTAGTTCCTATAACGTTATTGATGATCCCCTCTTCTATATTATATTCAACAAGAGGCACATGCTTATAAGCTGCAGCATGAATAACAATACAAGGCTTATACTTTTCAAATATCTTTTCAAGAGCCTCTTTGTTAATAACTGAGATCATAATAGGCACCACTTCAAAATTACTAAGCTCTTGCTCAATGGAGTATAGATTATACTCACTATGATCTATAAGTATAATTTTTTTTACTCCAAACTTTTTACACTGTCTACAGATCTCACTACCTATACTTCCTCCAGCTCCAGTAACTAAAACAACCTTATCCTTTATAAAAGAAGATATTTTTTCTTTATCTAGATCCTTAGGGTATCGAGCTAGTAGGTCTTCTACAGATATATCTTTTAGTTGTTTTGAATAGTTTTTATTTTCAAGAATTTCATCTAAAGATGGAAGGACCTTGACCTCTTTAAAATATATGGAAAGTTCATTGTGTATATTTTTTATAACCTCAGCAGATGCACTTGGTACTGCTATAACTAAAAGATCCAATGACTTTTCATCATATTTTTCTTTTACTATCTCTCTTGATAATATTGGTATAGAGTCAATACTTCTACCCTGAACAGAAGCATTATCATCTATGAAAAATTTAATTTTGTATTTAGAATTTTTATACTCAGATTCAAGTTTCACTCCAGCACTACCAGCACCAAATATAACCAAAGAATTACTTTTCTTAACTTTGCTTTTATTTACATAATAGGCATAAGAGTACATAAGAAAACTCATACTAACTAAGTAGGTCATCGCTTCACTTAACATAAAAGCTATTCTTACTTCACCATGAAATATAGGTGTATATATAAACAATGGAACTGCTACAACAACACTTTTTAAAAGAAAAGTTTTTTGAGTCGCTTTAGACCAAGAAAGAGAGTA
>JBEPWC010000331.1:0-2277 GCA_041642615.1 Sulfurimonas sp.
TTCCACGAAACAGAAACTGAAAAGCGTAAGAAGTTCAAAATAGCATCTCGTAAGAAAATGCTTAAACGTCTTTATATGATGAGACGTTACGAATCACGCCTATAATATAAGCCTTCGGGCTTGTATTTCTCTAACATTTAAACTTCTCAACTTACTTTTAGCTTTCAAAATAAATAATTATGTTTAGTATTTACATCAAATTCATAGATAATTTACATGATAAACTCGCTAAAGAGAGCAAGTCTCCTGAACCTAGCAACATTAGCCAAACTAATAAGATAGTTTTTCAAATAGCATTAGCTGTATGGCTTATAATTTTTCACGTTGATATTGTCGCACAAGATGCAAAAATAGGCTTTAGCGTGATCATCTTTTTAAGCATTATATTTATGTATATTTTTTCAAAAACACTAGCTTTAGTGATCACGTTCTTAGTCTACTTTAGTACTGTTTATAGTACTTATGTGATCCTTGAAGGGTTAGAAGTTTTTTGGATAAAAGCTGTAATCTTAGTATTTGTAGCAACTGCTTTTGCAATGGTGAATTTAGCTCATATTGTTCATCTATATGCAAAAAAGTAGCTTTGCTAGTTGGAAATGACCACCCTCTGGTTTAAACTCCTCATCTACCAAGATCCCAACTGTTTTTCGCCTGTTAATGTAAAAGGTGTGAAAAAACTACTTTTAGACTTTTACAACAAATTGCCATATTTATACTACCAATAAACTTATAAATGTAATATACTACTCTAAAAAATAAAAGGTATGCCAAATGTTTAAGTTTCTTTTATCTGCTATAGCTATGCTGAGTACTTTAGGTTGCTCAGCAAAACACCCAGATCTACCTACAGTAAAACAAGTTGACCTAAATAAGTACTCAGGCAAATGGTATGAGATAGCACGATATGAACACTTTTTTGAAAAAGGATGTAAAAACGTATCTGCAACATACTCACTAAGAGATGATGGTGATATAGATGTGATCAATAAGTGTGAGATGATAGAAGATGGTTTAAAAAAAGAAGCCCAAGGTGTAGCTTACGCAACAGACAAGAGCAACTCTAAGCTAAAAGTGAGTTTTTTTCGCCCATTTTATGGAGACTACTGGGTTATAGACTTAGCAGATGATTATAGCTACGCACTTGTTGGAGCACCAGATAGAGAGTACCTTTGGATCCTAAGTAGGGCTAAGACTATAGATGAAAAAACTAAAAAAACACTCTTAGACACAATAACATCACGTGGCTTTGACCCTACAAAACTGATATGGACAATTCAAGAATAATGAAGTGAAGCCTCAACCAGTCTTGATGAAAGTTCATAGTTTGAGTCTATGATCTCAACATTTTTTATATCTTTTAGATGCTCTATCTGCTCATCAGTGTCTGCTTTTACTACCACTTTTACACCGTTGTAGTACTGCCTTAGTGCATCTATTATTAAAAGCTTTTTATGCTCACTCTGCATAGTTACGATCACACATGAGCTCTCTCTAACTTTAAGTGAGTCCATAACAGGAAGCTTATTTAGGTGTCCAAAGTATGCTAAGTGACCACCTTTTCTTGCAAGCAAAACATGTTGAAGGTTATCAGAGATCACAACAAAAGCGATCTCTTTTTTTGCAAGATCATCTGCCACAACCCTACCAAGCGTACCAAATCCAGCAATAATAATATGGTTTTTCTTATCTATTGGTGTAATAACATCTGATTCGTAAAACTCTTTTTGAAAAAAGGATGAGATCTTATATATATTTGTAAGAACAAATGTACTTACAACCATTGTTAAAAAGATCGTTATTAAGAGTAAGTTTGCCAGATCTTGTGCTATTAACTGGTTTGAAGATGCCATATCAAGAACAACATAACCAAACCCACTAACTTGAGAGAGTGCAAGTGCTGTTTTGATCGATGTATTTTTATCGTTTTTTCTTTTAACTATAAAATAGATCAAGATCATTTTTATGATCATAACCAATATAAAAAGAAGAGTTACTTTATGTAGGTTTTCTATAAGATATACTACATCTATCTTTGTACCAACACTAAAGAAAAAAACGCTTAAAAGTAAGTTTTTGTAGCTAAGTATGTCTGATTCAACTTTTATGTTGTACTTGGTATCTGCTATAAGAACACCAGCTAAAAAAGCACCCATAGAGTATGTAAAGCCGATCTCATGTGTAAGTATAGACATACCGATCACAATGGTAAATATAGCACCTAAAAAGATCTCTTCAAGCTGTGTTTTTGCAGCAAACTTTAAAATAGCCTCTACAACT
>JBEPWC010000332.1:0-2266 GCA_041642615.1 Sulfurimonas sp.
GAGAACCAAGAGCTCCAAAATGAGAAACTAGAAAATGCCCAGATAAATACAATAGGTAAACTCTCAGGTGGAATAAGTCATGAGATAAACACACCTCTAACTGTGATCAATGGTAATTTAGAGATGTTAAAACAGTCAATAAAAAACTTAGAAGATCAAGAACAAAAAAGCTATATGCTTGAAGACTTAAAAGATGTAGAGATCAACCTAAATAGAATAAAAAATATAGCTGAATCTATGAGAGAGATAGGCGATACGCATAATTTTAAGCTAAAAAATGTAAACCTTTATAGGGCCATAATATTTGCACTTAGACTTACTCACCACAAGTCTAAAAAGATCACAAAGATCAGGTTTCAAAACCAAATATTTAGTATAGATTTAGAAAGAGATAAACAAGAGTTTTTGATAAAAGCAGACCAAGCAAAACTAGAACAAGCGTTCATGGCTATAGTGGACAATGCACTTGATGAGTTTGAGTTAAAAGGTGGCTATGAGCAAAACCTTTTAAATATTAAAATATTAGAGCATAGCGATAGATTAGAGGTTATTTTTCAAGACAATGCAGGGGGAGTTGAACCTAGTTTACTTCCAGATATATTTAAACCATTTAAGGGTAAAAAACAACACAGAGGTCTAGGAATAGGGCTAAGTGTTGTAAAAAAGATCATGGAACAGCACAACTTTGACATAAAGTTTGAAAATGCTGATGGTGGAGCTAAGATCTCAGTAGTTATACCTAAACCTTAGTGGTACGGGATCAGAGCAAAACCATCATTTTGTAGTTTAATAACTCTAGTGATCGAGTTTTTAACAGTATCTACAAATGGCAGGGTGTCATCCTCTGTAATCTTCCAGCGATTTAATGCGATCTCACATGCTTCGATCTTTACATTGTATTTATCTTTAAGATCTTTTAGACGTTTATGGATGTTTTTTACCATTTTGTCTTCATGTGATTTTTTAGCTATTTGAGTACATTTTGAGTGTATGGTTAGTACAAACTCATAATCTGTTTTTTTAGCCTTTAACTCTTTAGCAGTCTCTTCGATCAACCACATTCTAGAATTTACAAATTTCATATTGCCATTGGCACAGTCAAAAATAGCCTTGTGAGTGTTCTCTGAAGCTATTAAAGATGAGATCATAATAGCAAGCACAACTATGTATTTAATCATTTTATTCCTTTGTGTATGTAAGATATATAAAAGTATATCACAACTCCAGAACTTCCCAGCTTGACTCTACTAAAAGCTTGTCTTGTGAGTAGACTTTTCCAATAAAAACATCGCCAACTTTGTAGTTTCCAACACCTTTTGGAGTGCCACTCATTATGATATCACCATCCTCTAAAGACATAAATGAGAGTATCTCTTCTAGCATCTTGTCTGGCTTGTAGATCATAAGATCGTATGATGCGTGTTGGACTAGTTTATCGTTTAGGTAAAGCTTCATTTTTAAGAGTTGAACAAACCCATCAAACTTTACAAACTTACTAAAAATAGCAGATCGATCAAAAGCTTTTGCTCTCTCCCATGGCAAGCCTTTTTCTTTCATCTTTTTTTGAATATCTGCTTTTGTAAGATCAAGTCCAAAGCCAACACCTTTGATCTCATTATCTTCGATCAAAAAGCAGATTTCACCTTCAAACCTTGTATCTTTACCAAAGTAGTAAAGATCATTTGAGATGGCAGAATTTGGTTTATTAAAAACTACCATAGAATCTGGCATCTCATTGTTAAGCTCTTTAATATGTTCTACATAGTTTCTACCTATGCAGACTATTTTTGATGGGGTTATTAGTTTTTTATCATACACTACAGTTTTCATCTTTAGCCTTTAAAAAAATAGTTGGTATTTTAGATAGTAGGTTTCATCCTCTTTACCCATAACACCCAAAACAAATGAATTAAAATCATTTAGAGTGTAAGTTAAAGAGCCTGAGGTGAAAGCTTTTTGGGAGTTAAAACTATCTATATAAACAACTGAAGCATCTAAAAATATATTAAATGTGTAAGACAAGCTGGTACCTGCATAAAATTTTGACTCTGTCATGTTTTGGATTATTTCAGAATCTATATTTGAAAGAATAAGCTGATCACTAAACTTTTCTGAAGAGTATAAAGCCTCTAGTGCAATGTTTATTCCATTTACAAAACCATAGTCAGCCCCTAAAATAGCCTGAGAAAGATCAACATCTTCTGTAGTGTTATTTAGCCTTGAACTTATATAAGCTCCTTCACTTCTTACTTCAACTCCAGTATCA
>JBEPWC010000333.1:0-2258 GCA_041642615.1 Sulfurimonas sp.
AACTCACCAGCAGCCTTGATGTAAGGGATCAGTGTAACATGGATAAAAAATGTCCCAGCTACCTCTTCGTCGTATTTCATCTGTCGAATTGCTTCCATAAAAGGTAAACCCTCTATATCTCCAACTGTACCGCCAAGCTCTACTACTAAGATCTCATGACCCTCACCAGCCTCTTTTATGCGGTTTACGATCTCGCCAACGATGTGTGGAATAACCTGAATAGTCTGACCAAGATACCCACCAGCACGCTCACGCTCGATGACACTAGAGTACACTTGCCCTGTTGTGAAGTTTGAACTCTTAAGGTAAGAGGTATCTAAAAAACGCTCATAGTTCCCAATGTCTAGATCGGTCTCAGCTCCATCTTTTGTTACAAAAACTTCGCCGTGTTCTAGTGGGCTCATAGTCCCAGGGTCTACGTTAATATATGGATCGATTTTTAACATCCCTACTTTTTTGCCTGAGTGTTTAAGTAGTGTACCTATACTAGCAGCTGTTATCCCTTTTCCAAGAGAACTTAAAACCCCTCCAGTTACAAAAATGTACTTTGTCATATTAGAAAATCTCCATATATTAAATAATGTCGCGATTATATAGTAAGTGCACTTAAAAAGTTATTTAGGTATACTATTATAAATCATAAAATTAGGGAATATTAAACAAAGTATGGATCAGATATTATTTATTATAGTTTTGGCACTAGGTATATCAACAGTATTAAACTTGTTGTTAAAAAAAGTAGGTGTATCACAGATTATAGGCTATATCTTTACAGGTACCATCCTTGCATATATTTTTGGCTTGCAACACTCCAGCCAGTCAAGCACACTTGAACATATTGGTGAGTTTGGTATTGTCTTTTTAATGTTTACTATTGGGCTTGAGATCTCACTCTCAAAGATGAACAACATGAAAGCCGAGATCTTTGGAAACGGTTTTATGCAAGCTACATTTACAGCTTTAGCACTACTTGGTATATGTTATTTTGTTTTTGAGTTAGACTTTGTTACATCTTTGATCATATCTACTGCTTTTGCACTCTCATCTACAGCAGTTGTGCTGAGTTATCTAAAATCATCAAAAGAGATACATGCACCATATGGACAAAAAGCAACTGGTATTTTGATCTTTCAAGATATAGCGGTGATCCCACTTTTGATTTTGCTTGGCTTTTTAACAAATGATGCAAGTCAATCTGTTTGGGTGATCTTAAGAGATACTGCAATTAGTGCATTAATAGTGATCTCAATACTGTTTTTTGTAGGTAGAAGAGTGGTCTCTTGGCTTCTTCATTTCTCAGCTTCATCTGGAGAAGATGAACTTTTTATGGGGAGTGTTTTGTTTATTGTGATCAGTGCATCGCTTCTTGCTTCGTTTTTTGGTTTTACCTACTCTCTTGGTGCTTTTGTAGCCGGTATGGTTATAGCTGAGACAAAGTACTTTCATAAAGTTGAGTACGATATAGCACCGTTTAAAGATATACTTTTAGGTACTTTTTTTATTGTTGTTGGTATGAAGATAGACCTTGCTTATTTTGTAGAAAATATTGGCTTGATAGTTGGGATTTTTATCTTGGTTATGATCTTAAAAACAGTTATAACATACATGGTTTTAAGGCTATCTCAAAACAGCTCCACATCTCTTAAAACAGCTCTCTCAATCTCTCAGGTTGGGGAGTTTTCGTTTGTAATATTTGCCGTTGCGAGTATGGGTGGACTCTTAGACAAAGAGTTAGAATCACTACTTTTACTAATAGTTATTTTTTCCATGCTTATAACGCCATTTTTTATTACACATATAAATAGGTTTGTAGATAGCTTTATAAAACGTGAAGCACTAGCACTACTGGATAAAAAAGATTTTCGCTCACGTGAGGGGCATATTATAGTTTGTGGGTACAGTGAGGTTGGTAAGTCGGTTGCATCTCACTTAGATGAAATGCAACTCCCATATGTGATCATAGACAACAATCCAAAAAATGTTCAAGAAGCCTTGCAGCAAGGCAAAGAGGTATACCTTGGAGATATGTCAGAGGTCGCTATGATCGAAGCACTACATACTGAGAGTTCAGCTTCTGTTATAGTGACACTTGATAACGCAGACAAAAAGAAAAAACTATGTCAAGCGATCAGAGAACACACTAACAACATACACTTAGTTGCAAAAGTTATATCTCAAGAAGAGAGGGAGATGTTATCAGATATAGATATCGATGTTATTGTTGATGGAAAATACGAGGTTGGTAGGATACTTGTAGA
>JBEPWC010000334.1:0-575 GCA_041642615.1 Sulfurimonas sp.
CCCACCAAGTAGTGGCAAGTAGTCAAAACTTCCACTTCTAAGCCCTACATAATCTTTTATGATCTCTATATCACAAAGATCAACCGTGCGACCTGCTTTTTCTAAAAGCTCTGCCCTGCCCCCATCTAGATCATACTCCTCTTTTGAAGCCTCTGGGTGGTAATGTACATTGTGTGTAGCACCTACTGCCATCACTCCATCTTTAGTTGGAGATATAGAAACATACTGATGAAGAGAGTTTTTGTTTTTTGTGGATGTTTTTATGTCTATGCGGTGACCCCAAACTCCACGAAGCTTTATATATGTCTCATTTAGTAGGCTTTTGTATGCACCAGTTGCTAGTACAACCTCTTTTGCAGCGTAAGTAGAGTTTAGCACCCAGTAAGCATCTTCATAAACAAGCGTATCTACCCTTTCTTTTACAAACTTTGCACCACTGCACAAAGCTTGACACATCTCTTTTGCATCAACTATCCCTGAGTCAATAGAGATAGACTCCTCTTCAAACTCATCGTTGTCATAAAGTTTTAATGGAGTTTTCTTTTTATACTCTCTTAAAATATCTGCATCTTTTT
>JBEPWC010000334.1:585-2255 GCA_041642615.1 Sulfurimonas sp.
TTGCTATATGTATAAGTCTTGTTTTGGTGTAAATATTTGGGAAGTTTTTCTCATAAAATGAGGTTGAGTAAACAAAAGCGTTATGGATAAGCTCTTTTAGCTCACCTGCTTTTGAAAACTTTGGAGATATAAAAGCACCAGCAGCTCCACTTCCACCACCAGCTATCTCGCTTGTGTCAAAAATGATCACACTTTTGCCACGTTGCACAAACTCATAAGCTACACTAGAGCCATTGATCCCAGCTCCAACTATAGCTATGTCATACATAGATTAAATAGATACCTCTTTGATATCTGCAATGTTTAAAATACTTTTATATATACTAGCAACTAAAGACTTACGGTTATCTCTTACTTTTTCATCTTCAGCATTTACCATTACATCTTCAAAAAACTTATCTAGGTTTGGCTTAAGTCCTAAAAGTGCGTCTAGTTCTTCTTCGTAGCTCTCGTATGCTTTAGAGACTACCTTGTTAAACTCGCTATTTAGAACCTTTTCAGCTTCATCTTCAAACAAAGCTTCATCTACGATCATCTCACAAGAGAGGTCTATATCTTTTGTGATGTTTGAGACCCTTTTAAAAGTTGAGCTTGCATCTTTAAAACCACTAGAGTTTGCGATGTTGTTAAGTGCTTCTATCTTTTTACCTATGGCTAAAAGTTCTCTCTCACCTGAAGCAAGTACAGCTTCAACGATCGAGGGGTTTACTTTGTAGTAGTGTTTTGAACGCTCAAGTATAAACGCTTCAAGTTTTGCTATGTCAAACTCAGCATACTCTTTTGCTAACTCTTTTATAGTCTCAACTATGTTAAACTCAAATCCATACTCATTTACAATGCGTATGATCCCATTTACTGCACGGCGTAGTGCAAATGGATCACGTGAACCTGTCGGGATCTGATTAATGCTAAATAGTGCTATGAGAGTGTCTAGTTTTAAACTCATAGCTACGATCGCACTTAGTTTTGTAGAAGGGAGCGGACTCTCTTCACCTTCTGGGAGGTACTGCTCAGTTATAGCAGTAGCTACTGCCTCAGAGTGTCCAGCTTTTAGTGCGTAGTAACCACCCATGATCCCCTGAAGTTCAGTAAACTCATAAACCATCTCACTTGTAAGATCAGCTTTAGCTAAAGATATAGCTGTGTTTAGCTCATCTTTATCAGCTTCAGGTGTGTAGAGTTCAAATAGTTTATTTGCTATTTTCACCTCACGATCGATCTTGTCTTTTACACTTCCTAAGCCTTTAAAAAATGCAGCTTTTTCAAGCCCATCTGTACTTAGACCATTTTTAAGATCGTTCTCCCAAAAGAAAAGTCCATCTGCAAGACGTGGGCGAAGTACCCTTTCATTTCCCTCTATTACATCTGAGAAGTCATCTGTAAAAGCGTTTGAAACTACACAAAATTTGTTTATAAGTTTGCCATCTTTAAACACTGGAAAATAACGCTGATGCTCTTTCATAGATGTTATGATCACCTCTGGTGGAAGTGTTAAAAACTCCTCATCAAAACTACCTAAAAGTGGTGTCGGATTTTCTGTGATCGCAACTACCTCTTCTAGTAGGTCTTCATCTATCTCTATCTTTACACCATTTTCTTTTTCTAACTTTGCAAAAGATTCTAAAATATCTTTGCGTCTTTGATCTTGGTAGAGCGTTACCCCACCCTCT
>JBEPWC010000335.1:0-2231 GCA_041642615.1 Sulfurimonas sp.
TATCAGCCAAATCACCAGCTTTTGAACATAAAGTAATGTTAACTTTTTTGTTATGCTTTTTAATACTCATAATAGACAAAACCATAGCCATAGCTTGAGTTTGTGGGTTTTCTGAGTTGATAGTTATATTTAAACCTTTTGCTAGATCAGCTTGTAGAGCAACCGGTGAGATAAGAAATGCACTAAGTGCTATATTTGAGATTATGTTTTTCATTTTGCATATCCTTGTAAATTTTAAATTTACAAGGATTATAACATAAGTTAAATGTCATCATAACTTAAACTTTTTACATGACTCCAGACTCATACTGTGCACGGATACGCTCTTTTTCAGCTTCTCTTTTAGCTTTGCGTGCAAGTTTTGCATGGTAATCTTTTACAGAAAAACCAAACCACATAAGGATCGGTGATGCTACAAAGATAGATGAGTACGTACCAACTACTATACCAACTAAAAGTGTAAATGAAAAAGCGTAGATGATCTCACTACCAAACACAAAAAGTGTCAACACAACAAAGAAAGTAGTTAATGACGTAAGTGTTGTACGAGCAAGTGTGCGGGTAACTGACTCATTTATACTATCTGATAAGTCAGTGTTTTTGTTGTTTGTAACACCCTCACGTATACGATCAAATACTATGATGGTATCATTTAGCGAGTAACCAAGGATGGTTAACAGTGCTGCTAAGACGTCTAAGTTTACATCAAGTCCGACAAGCGAGATCGCACCAAGTGCGATCGAGACATCGTGAACAAGAGCAAATATAGAAGCAACTGCAAAACGCCACTCAAACCTAAATGCTACATAGATAAGTATCCCAATCGTTGCTAAGATCAAAGACATAATCCCTTTCTCTCTCAACTCATTTCCAACTTTTGGACCAACTATATCTACACGGCGGATCTCGTATTCACCAGTCCCTTTAAGCGTCTCACGTGTAAGATCACCTATATCTACAGTAACACTTTGAGTTGTAGTTTTCATACGGATAACAACCTCATTTGGCGAGCCAAATTCTGAGATCGATGCACCTTCAAAAAGTTTATCTTCTTTTAGTCTATCACGCATCTCATCGATCGGTGCTTTGTTTTCATACTGAACCTGCACAACTGTACCACCGGCAAAGTCAACACCGTAGTTAAGACCTTTTGTAGCAAGTAGGACATAAGATCCTAGAACTAAAAAAACTGAGAGGATCATGGCAAATTTAGATTTACCCATAAAATTAAAGGTTTTTGTATACTTAAAAAATTCCATAATTACCCTTTAATCCCAAACCAGAAGCGGTTATTTTTAGATTTTTGTATTTTCTTCTCTAGCATCTCATAGATCCCATGAGTTCCAAGGATCGCGGTAAGCATAGAAGCTAAAATACCTATACTTATAGTGATCGCAAAACCTTTGATAGCACCTGTTCCATACACATATAAAACTACTGCCGCTATTAGTGTAGTTATGTTTGCATCTAAAATAGCACGCATAGCGTTTTGATAACCCTCTTCTATGGATTTATGTATAGACTTACCTTGGTAGATCAGCTCACGTATACGCTCAGAGATGATCACATTTGCATCAACTGCCATACCAACGGTTAAGACAATACCCGCCATACCAGGAAGTGTAAGTGTTGCACCAAAAAGGCT
This sequence comes from Sulfurimonas sp., assembly GCA_041642615.1. Taxonomy (GTDB): domain Bacteria; phylum Campylobacterota; class Campylobacteria; order Campylobacterales; family Sulfurimonadaceae; genus Sulfurimonas. The sequence goes on from JBEPWC010000335.1 coordinate 1,646, forward strand.
CATTACTGCTAATATTATAAACAGGTTTGAGATAAGAGCTATATTTGCTATAACACCTGCGGCTTTGTAGTAAAGCACCATAAAGATGATCACAAGTATAAACCCGCCAACAAGTGCTACAAGTGACGCTTTAATAGAGTCTGCTCCTAGGCTTGGTCCTACACTTCTTTTCTCCATCATATACACAGGTGCCATCAAAGCACCAGATCTTAGTGCAATAGCCAAATCTTTTGCTTCCATAACTGTGTAGTCGCCACTTATTTGACCACTACCACCACCAATGCGTTCATTAATGTTTGGAGCAGAATACACTTTTCCATCAAGCACTATAGCTAGGCGGTTTCCTACATTTTTACCTGTAAAATCTCCAAAGATCGTAGCACCCTCAGCATTTAAAGTGAAGTTTATAACAGGTTGATTATTTTGATCAAAGCCAACATGAGCATCTGTTAACATACTCCCCTCTAAAATAGGGATCTCTTTTACTAGGTGTTTGATCTGCTCATTTTTAGCGTCTGGTAAGATCACATCATTATGTTTTGCAGCGTCTTCATCACTCATCACAGAAACACGAGCAGCTCTGTCT
>JBEPWC010000336.1:0-2203 GCA_041642615.1 Sulfurimonas sp.
TATCGCTTCATAAAAAACATGAGCAAAGGCTAGATGAGTTTGAGCATGAAAGCATTAAGATACTCTCTAAGACATACCACAACAACAAGATTAGAATTGGGCATTTAAGCTCAAATAGGTTTTATATAAAGCTAAAAAAAGTTAATCCTACTGATGCTAAAAAAATAGATGAAGCACTAAAGAACATATCAAGCTATGGGATGCCTAACTATTTTGGTTATCAACGTTTTGGAAAAGATGGAGATAACCATATAGATGGTGAGAAGATCGCAAAGGGTGAGAAAAAAGAGAGAAATGTAAAGGTTAGAAAACTTTTAATAAGTGCTTATCAAAGCCATCTTTTTAACCTATGGTTAAGTAGGAGACTAGAAATAAACTCACTGGTGTCTAGTTTTAGTTCAGCTGAATTAGAAACTCTTTTAAATATGCCAAAAACTGAGATAGATAAGCTAAAAGCTCAACAGCACCCATTTAAGCTAATCGAGGGTGACATTATGGAACATTATCCACATGGTAGACTTTTTGAGTTTGATCAGAGTGAGCATGATTTTGATAGATTTAACAAAAGAGACATAAGCGTTACTGGTTTGTTGTGTGGAAAAAAAGCTAAGCCATCAACTGGTTTAGCACGCCAAATAGAAAAAGATTTCGATGATGAGATCAATGCAGATGGAACAAGGCGATATGCCTGGGTGTATCCTACAGATATAGAGGGAAGATTTAATGCTCAAGAAGCACAGTATGAACTAAACTTTACACTCCCAAAAGGCTCATATGCTACGGTTTTAATAGAAGAGATAGCAAAGCGAAAAATAAACTAAAGAGGATTATAAAATTTATGAAAAAACATATAACATCAGCAATATCGCAAAATTTTGGAAAATTTGCAAATAAAGAGTTTCCAAGATTTATACAAAATATTATAAATAGATCATATGTTGGTTTAATGGGGTTAGACATGAGTGAATTTGCACCAGCTAGCACATACAGCTCTTTAAACAAACTTTTTACAAGAAAACTCCAACGCCCAAGAGAGTTTTCACTTGATGCAGAGGACTTTATATCACCATGTGACTCATGGATCACAGCATGTGGAGATATAAAAAATTCTGCAGCCCTGCAGATCAAAGGGATGGAGTATAGTTGTTCAGATCTGCTAGGCGGGTATTTTAGCGAAGATGAAAAAGCGATCATAGATGGTGGAAAGTATATAAACTTTTACTTATCACCTAAAGATTATCACCGTTACCATATGCCAACAAATACAAAAGTATTAAAAGTCTCACACATACCAGGTAAGTTTTACCCTGTAAACATACCATCGTTAAACAAGAGGATAAATCTTTTTATAGAAAACGAAAGAGTTGTTTTAAAGTGTCAAGCACAAAATGGTAAAATCTTTTATATGGTCCTTGTAAGTGCTTTAAATGTAGGAGTTATGCAGGTCTCTTTTGAACCAAAAATTAAAACAAATAAAGTGACTCAAAGTAGTGTTTATGAGTATCAAAATATTAATCTTGATAAGGGTGAAGATTTTGGATGTTTTGAAATGGGGTCAACAATTGTGATACTATCTGAAAAAAATATGCTAAAATTAAACATTAACAACGATCAACATGTGAAGTTTGGACAGACAATAGCAAAGGTAACCTAAAAAGAGATTATGTTAGACACTAAAGAGCAACTAGAAGAGTATATTGACAAAATATTTAACAGTGTTGAGCTGTTTGAGTGGGATGTGCTTCATGTCTCAACTAACACAGACAGAGCTGAAGTTGTACAGATCCTAGCTAAAAGTTTTGTCCATGGTAACTTAAAACATGATATAAACTTTATGTATATGAGCGATATTGAAAATATAAAGTATTCAAAAATAAAACAGGAGATGTTTAAAGATATTGTTGCTGAGTGGGTAAGTTTTTGTGACGAGGTGCTTCATACATCTAAAGAAAAAGCGATAGAGTCTTTAAAAAAAGATGCAAGAGTTAACTTTATAAATTCTATTGTAAATAACTACTTTCAAAAGTTTCATAGGATTATTTTCAATGAGATGTTTAATAGCTTTTTAGAGTATTTTAATAAGCTACCTGTAACTAAAGTTTTAGTGGGAAAGTCTTCAGGGACAATAGCGACTTTATCAATCTTCCCTTTTACTTCAATTAAAATTTCTCCTTTTTTTATTCTCCCTTTCTTATATCTTTTC
>JBEPWC010000337.1:0-2198 GCA_041642615.1 Sulfurimonas sp.
AATGATGAAATTATTATACACAGATAACCATATTTTACTATCTACATCTTCGGGTATCGGATTTATGGAAGCAGCTATAAGATCATGCACAAAAAAAAGAGCTGCTGTTTTTGCAGTAGGTGCCTTCGGTAAGAGACAATATAGGAGCATAAAATGGCAGATGAGAAGTTTGTTTTAGGTGGTAGTGAGGTTTTAAAAGGGACAAACACTATTATAAATATAGATCTTCCAAAACTATACAATACTCCAACACAACTTCCAGTCAGGGTTATTCGTGGAAAAAGAAATGGTCCGACTGTTTTTATAAGTGCAGCAATACATGGGGATGAGATAAATGGTATAGAGATCATAAGACGCCTCAGAAAACTAAACATTCTTAAAAAGCTAAAAGGTACTCTTATCCTTGTTCCTGTTGTAAACGTTTATGGGATCATGAATCTCTCACGCTACCTTCCAGACAGACGAGATCTAAACAGAAGTTTTCCTGGTAGTTCAAAAGGCTCACTTGCAAGTCGTATTGCAAAAATATTTTTTGATGAGATCGTAAGTAAGTGTGATCTTGGGATCGATCTACATACTGCATCTATACACAAGTCCAATCTTCCACAGATCAGAACAAATATAAATAATGAACATACCTTTGGACTTGCAAAGGCTTTTGAAGCACCAGTTGTGCTACACTCAGAACTAAGAGATGGATCACTTCGTGCAACCTCTCAAGAGATGGGCGTACCTATACTTTTATATGAAGCAGGTGAAGCACTTAGATTTGATGAAAAAAGTATACGCATAGGTGTCCATGGGATCGTAAACGTTCTTCGTGCAAATGGAATGCTACCAAAGGCATCCCATAAAAAAACTAAAAAAAGCCCAATAATTACAAAAACTAGCAAATGGATCAGAGCTGTTGAGAGTGGTATGCTTAGAACCATAAAGGCACTAGGAGATACAGTAAGTAAAGATGAAGTGATCGCCTACATAGATGAGCCTTTAGGAGATGATAGTTTTGAGATCCTCTCTCCATATGATGGGATCATTATAGGAAAATCGGAGATCCCACTTATTCAAGAGGGCGATGCTGTTTTTCATATAGCCAAGTTTAAAAATCTAGACTTAGCGGATGACAAGATGGAGTATTTTGCCGAAGATGCGATAGAACAAAGTGAGTTTTATGAGCTTAATAATGAAGAGATAATTGAGTAAGCCATGAAGATATTTTTAACACTTTTACTAACGCTTCTAGTAGCTTTTTCAGCAGAAAACGACAAAGAATCTGAAAGTAAAAAAACAAAAAATATATGGGACTCTAAAAATATATGGATCAAAACCTATGTAAATAATAAAAACTACTACACGATAATAAATAATATTGTAAAGATAGAACAAAAGATCAAAAGAAACAAAAGCAACCAAAAAGAGCTTGAACAACTAAAAAGAAGACTTGAAGTTCAAAAGTCAAAACTTGAGCTTTACGAGAGAAACAAAAGTTTTGATGAGCTTCTAAATGAGTACAAGTTTTCAATACCTGAGATCACAGCATACGATTTTTTTTACAAAAGTTCCAAAGATAAACTAACAAAAAAAACAGACAAACTCATAGATATGAAGAATGAACTTCATAAAGCCTACTCTATCCTTAAAAACTACTATGAAAAAAACAAAAACTTATCTGTTTCATTAAATGACCTGAAATATTTTGAAGATTACTTAGAGAGTGTGGACAAGATATATCTTAACCTTACGGATTTAAAAGAAACTCTAGAAAAAAAATATGATGAGTACTACAAAGAAAAGCTCCAAAAGCATCTCATAACAATTTTAATGTTTCTTATTATATATGCTATTTATAGAGTGTTTTTACTTATATATACAACGATCGAAAAAAAAATAAGAGACGATGTTAGTCATGTTCACGAAAAGGTGATCTCAATACTTTTTTATACAGTTATAGTTGTATCTTTAGTAGTTAGGTACTTAGAAGACTTTTTGTATATTATCACTTTTTTAAGTGTTGTAGCAGCAGCCCTTACTATTGCTCTTCGTGAGGTTATTTTAAACATAGTTGCTTCTGTTTATATATTTTTTAGTAACATCCTTAGAGTTGGTGATCGGATAATGGTGCAGTTTGAGACTAAACACACCATAGGTGATATACTAGACATATCTATGATGAAAATTAAACTAAATGAGATAGAGGA
>JBEPWC010000338.1:0-2183 GCA_041642615.1 Sulfurimonas sp.
ATTTAGCAGAACTGCTTTTTACTAAGGGTTATGAGGTTTATGGAACATACAGAAGAACTGCATCTGTGAACTTTTGGAGAATAGAGGAGCTTGGGATACAAGATCATAAAAACCTCCACCTAATAGAGTATGACTTAACAGATCAGGCAAATAGCATCCATATTGTAAAAAATATCATGCCAGATGAGATATACAACCTTGCAGCACAAAGTTTTGTGGGCGTATCTTTTGATCAACCACTTGCTACTGCCCATATAACAGGGCTTGGTTGTGTACATCTTTTAGAAGCTATCCGTATTGTAGATCCAAAAATAAAATTTTATCAGGCTAGTACATCTGAGATGTTTGGAGAGGTACAAGAGATACCTCAAAAAGAGACTACGCCATTTTGGCCACGAAGCCCGTATGGTGCTGCTAAAATGTATGCTCACTGGATGGTCGTTAACTACAGAGAATCGTACGAAATGTTTGCATCAAGCGGGATCTTGTTTAACCATGAATCACCTCTAAGGGGTAGAGAGTTTGTGACTAGAAAGATCACAGATGGTGTTGCTAAAATAAAGCTTGGAAAACTAGAGTGTTTAGAGCTTGGAAACATGGATGCTAAAAGAGACTGGGGATTTGCAAAGGATTATGTTGAGGGGATGTACCTTATGCTTCAAGCCCAAAAACCAGATACATACGTTTTGGCAACAAACAGAACTGAAACAGTTCGTGACTTTGTAACTATGGCATTTAAAGGTGCTGGGATAGAGATAGAGTTTAAAGGCACTGCTGAAGAAGAGATCGCTATAGACAAGGCAAGTGGAAAAACTGTTGTGAGAGTAAACCCTAAATTTTACAGACCTGCTGAAGTAGACTTACTTATAGGTGATCCACAAAAAGCAAAAGATGAGCTTGGATGGGAGCCAAAATGTACACTAGAAGAGTTGTGTGCTATGATGGTAAAAGAAGACCTAAGAAGAAACGAGATAGGTTTTAGCTTCTAGTTTATGAAAAAAGTACTTATAACAGGTATAGATAGCTTTACCGGTAAACATCTCTCAATGTTTTTAAAAGAAAACAGCTATGATGTTTATGGAACATCTCTGTTTAACTCATCTGAGAAAATATTTAAGTGTGATATAACAAAAAAAGATGATGTCTTAAAAGTTTTAAAACAGGTTGAACCAGAGTATTTGGTACATCTCTCTGGGATCTCCTTTGCAGCCCATGGTGAAGCAGAAGATTTTTACAAAGTAAATACCATAGGTACTACAAATATTTTGGATTCGTTTGTTGAGTTAAATATAAAACCTAAAAAGATAATCCTAGCAAGTAGTGCTACTGTGTATGGAAATCAGGGTTTGGAAGTGTTAGATGAATCACTTTGTCCAAAACCTGCTAACCATTATGGTGCTAGTAAGTACGCTATGGAGTGTTTAGCTAGGGAGTATTTTTCAAAACTACCTATGATCATCACAAGACCATTTAACTATACAGGTATAGGTCAGCACGAAAACTTTCTAATACCAAAGATAATAAAACACTTTAAAGAGAAAAAACAGACTATAGAGCTTGGTAACCTTGATGTAAGTCGTGAATTTAATGATGTAGATTTTGTTTGTGATGTTTATAAGCAACTCTTAGAGTGTGATGCTACAAATGAGGTGGTTAATATATGTACTAGTAGGGGTGTTAAACTTTTAGATGTGATCGAAAAGATGAACAAAATAGCTGGCTATAAAATAGATGTAGAGGTTAACCCAGCTTTTGTAAGAAAAGATGAGATAAAAAAACTCGTTGGCTCTAGCGATAAACTATTTGGCATCTTAAAAGAAGTAAAACAGATAGATTTAGAAGATACATTAAGGAAAATGTACATTGCATAGTAAAATATACTTAGACTGTACACATACCTATAACTCAGAACTACACACGGGGATACAAAGAGTAGTTAAAAACTTAGTTTATAATATTAAGTCAGTATCTAAAGAGCTTGATGTTGAGATATATCCAGTTTTTCTAAAGAAAAATGAGTTTTATAAATTTAGTGAGTTTCCAGAACTTGCTGTAACTAACCCAGATAAAGTAACTATAAAAAGCAAACTTAAAAAAACATATAAATATTGTAAAAATTTAGCATATAAAATTTTACCAGAAAAGTTAGGCTCTTTACTCGATAGTCCTAAGTTGACTATTTT
>JBEPWC010000339.1:0-2175 GCA_041642615.1 Sulfurimonas sp.
CATACTAACTAAGTAGGTCATCGCTTCACTTAACATAAAAGCTATTCTTACTTCACCATGAAATATAGGTGTATATATAAACAATGGAACTGCTACAACAACACTTTTTAAAAGAAAAGTTTTTTGTGTCGCTTTAGACCAAGAAAGAGAGTAGTCTTTGTAAATTAAAAACGAAGAGATAATTCTAAAAACTATTATGGCAAAACAGGCTTCTAATATAAACTCTGCATGGAAAATAAATGTTGTCCACCAAAAAGTAACCATAGTTAAAACTATGATAACTAAAATATTTAAAGACTTTTTACCAAACACCTTTTACCTTAGATTTTTAACTTATAAATTTTAGAATGGGGGTTTAAAACAACTGGCTCATAAAGAGTATTATCGTAGTTTTCAAGTACAAACATCTGTATAAAAGTGGAGTTGTACATCATGTTATCTAAAACTAAAAAAGTATTGTAACTTTTCATAAAAATTATATTTATTGGAGAGTTCTTATCTACAACTTGCACTTTTTTATGTAAAGTCATTTTGTTATCATACTCTGTAACTACAAAATTATTAACATTTACTGCTTTTTTCCCTATTTGAACTACACCTTTTTCTTTGTGTAAACTAATACCACCGCCTAGGTTTATGACTTTTCCTGCATCTTTAAAATTTTTACTTTGGTAAAAAAACGGTCTAGCTCTTTTCTCACCATTCATAAGGTCAAGATTTGAAAAAAGTGTAACTGTTGGAAGTATATTAAACATTCTATTTGGTAGATACAAGTAAATATCTCTTGTTGGTTCTGGCATCTTTATATCTAAAGCTAAAGATGTTAAAAAATCATTTGCATCTTTATAGCCATAGTCTATTGTCATCTGCTCAACGTTGCTACTTGCCATTTTGGTACTGTTATCTTTTTTAGACCCAAATCTTTTTTCAGTGTACTCAACATCAAGACGTGCCATCTTTGCTGCTACATCTTGTGGTTGTGTTAGAACATAACTAACAGGAAAATTAACAGCTCCACTATGTTTACCACCATCGATCAAAGTTTTTACATCACTATAGTATCTTATAGGATAGCCGTAGTCCCACCACGTTACTACATAGTCTTCTCGGTCTGCTATACCTTTTAGTTTATCAAGAACTTTGACCTCTTGTTTATTTAAAACTGTTGGGACTTTGTAGTTTACAACATGCGTTATATTTGGCCACAATGCCAAAAGTGTAAATAACCCCATAAAAATATATTTTGATGCGTTTTGAGCTGAAGCATTCATAAATTTTATGCTTAAAAATTTAGAAACTTCATATATTACAAACCCAAGTCCTAGTGCCATTATAGGAACTGCATAAACTGTAAACCTAAGCCCACCACCAGATACAAGACCAGGTATGCCGTAAGCTAAAAACCCAAGCCCAACCATTGGAAGTGCTAGCAACATAATAGGGTGTCTAACTGTAAACCATATGTAACCAATAATAGATACTAAGAGAGTTACAGTATGCCCACTTATTCGGTTTGCAAAAGTTTCAAAAGGTATATTTCCAGCTTCTCTTACAGTCTGCAAAACAGAGAAGAACTTAAGGTCTAAACCATTTGCACTTGAAGATATTGAGTCCCTAAATATATAGCGTTCTATGTTGGAGAGTATAGGGTATAATCCACCATTAAAAAGAAATATTAAAACTGAAAATCCAAATATGTAATAAACATACTTTAAAACAATCTCTTTTTTTACTTTTAATGCTAGGAAAAGTAAAATAACAGCTAACGTACGAATCCATATATCAAGATTTGCAACTGCTAAAAACATAAAAGATATTAAAATAAGATTGGTTTTAAAATCTTGCCTCTTAAAAACTTGGTAAGCTACATAGATACCTAATAAAACTATAAAAGCAAATTCTAAAGAATAACTTTGAGGATACCACCATCTGTAAGCTATGCTGTCAAGTGCAGCTATCAAGAAGTATCTCTCATCTTGCTCTTTAATAGACCAGATCAAGGACCATAAAAGAACAGTTGGAAAAACTATATTTAAAAAATCTGTATCGTAGTAACCAACCATTGTTCTGTTATAGTAACTCCACGCTATACTTCCTACAAGTGCGGCTATAAAACCAACTTCTAATCTGTCAAACTCCCTAGCTATTAATATTATTGGAATAACTATCAATGAA
>JBEPWC010000340.1:0-2173 GCA_041642615.1 Sulfurimonas sp.
CCATCTCTATGTCATCGTGTCTTAGTAGTTCTAAGTATGAGTGAAAATGGTATATGATCTGAAATATAATACGTCCAAAATTCACTGAGTTTGCAGCTGAGAGGGAGATGTTTTTCTCTTTTAGAGTTTGTTTAAAACTATCAGATGCTAGTAGGTGTTTTAGTGCACTTTGAGCATCATCAAAGTTACCATTTATGCCGATCACTTTTAGGTTTTTTGCATCTTCTGTAACCATTTGAAGGCGTTGGACATCACTTGTGCCCTTTTCAGGGTAAAGACACACCATCTGGATATTGTCTTGGTTTTTAAACGTCTCTAGTGCAGCTGGACCTGTATCTCCACTTGTAGCTGCTAAGATAAGAAAGTTTTCATTTTTTTTCTGTGCTACTGATGAGAGGATCTTACCAAAAGGTTGAAGTGCCATATCTTTAAAAGCACGTGTAGGACCGTGGTATAGTTCACTAACAAATAAGTTATCTCTAACCTTAACAACTGGAACAGGATTGCTTGGATCATCAAACTTATCGTATAGATCAAGTGCATCTTCAATAACATCAGCTGCAATGTCGATCTCAAACCTTTTTAATAGATCGTATGCTAACTCTTTATAGTTTGAGTCTGTGTGTTTATCTAAAAACTCTTGACCAAGTTGTGGTAGTTCTTCTGGGACATAAAGTCCACCATAAGATGCGATTGGGCTTAGAATTGCCTCTGAAAAAGTTACTGTTTTAGGCTTTGAAGGCTCAACTCCACGAGTTTGAATAAAGTTCATATATCTCTCTTTGTACAATAGTTATAATTTTGAGCGAAATTATATCAAAATTAAGACTAGCTATCATCGTGTTTTAAAAACATGACAAAAATTATTAAAAGTAAAAGTGTAGCTACTATCTCATACCCAATAGCCCATACTATAAAAAAAGCCGCAGTATTTAGCTTCATAAAACTATCGTACTCTCCACCAGCTACAGCAAAAAATAAAAATATAGCACCCACTATATATGGTATAGTTACAAAATATAAAAATAAAAAGAACCCCTCATACCCCTCAGGTGCCCATACGATATTTTTTACATTTATCTCTTTTGAACCAAAAGACTTATCTTTACCTCTTGTACGTTTACGCTTAGTTGCGTTTTCCCTTTTTAGCTGATTATAATACATCTGATTATTTCGGCTGTTATTAAGATCTCTTCCATAGTCCATAATATATACCTAGTAGTTAATATCTTCTATGGATAATTGTATCATGTTTTTTAATTATTTAAGTTATAAAAACAACCTAATAGGGTTTATATGGTAAGATTTTTGTGTAACCTCAAAAATAAGTTCGTTATCTACTCGCCCTATCGTATACCCTTTTTTGATCTTTCTACCTTTTTTAATATTTGGAGCTATTTGTGAAAGGTTTGCATATATGGTGTGTAAGCCGTTGTCATGTTCAACAATAACAATGTTTTTAAGTACAGCAGTTTTGTCTGCATAGATCACTCTGCCATTAAACACAGTTTTTACTTTAGCTTCTTTGTTTTTTGGCTCTAAAGAGATCGATTCATTAAATATCTTGATCCCATAGATAGGATCGGTATAGGTTCCATACTTTTTTGTTATGGTGTATGGGTAGATTGGTGGGATCGTTTTTTTACCACGATACTTTATAGTTTTTACTTTCTGGTATGAGCTACCATGTTGCTTAACTTTAGGTAGATCATCATCTTTTTTAGCAGCAAAAGCTTTTCTTCGTCTTTCATCCTCTTTTGCTTTTTTTATGGCATCTAGTTTGACTATTTTTAATTTTGAGAGTGTTTTCTTTAGTGTATCCTGCTTTGCTATGATCGACTTTAGTTCTTTTTTGTAAGATTTTTTGGACCGCTCAAGCTTTGCTAAGAGTTTTTTATTTTCCTGTTGAGTTCTAATAAGATCTTTTTGTTTTTGATCAATACGAGTAATCTCATCTTCAAGTTTTGAAGCCTGCTGCTTTTTAGATTCAATCACTTTTGAGTTTTTATAAAAATTCTTATTTAGCTCATTTGCTCTTTGCTTAGTTTTTTCAAGCATAGCTTTTAAAACCTCGATCTCTATAAGTGCAGATTCACCCGTAGCTGCATTTTCATCTATTATCACCTTGAGTGAGACACTTTTTGCTATTGTAAAAACCAACTCTTGTTCTATC
>JBEPWC010000341.1:0-2172 GCA_041642615.1 Sulfurimonas sp.
GCTCTTCCGATCTCATCCTCGGGCTTGACCCGAGGATCTAACATCCACCTCTCAAAAAACCAAACCGATGCCCTAGAGTTTCTAAAACAACACAAAACATCCCTACTCTTTGGAGACACAGGAAGCGGTAAAACAGAGATCTATATGAAATACTTTGAAGATATACTCTCTCAAAACAAAAGAGCTATCTTTTTAATGCCAGAGATCTCACTAACCCCACAGATGCAGATCAGACTTGAAGAACACTTTGGGGAAGATGTGGTGATGTACCACTCAAAACTAACCCCAAAAAATAAAAAAATAGCACTAGAGAAGATCCAAAACGGTAGTGCTAAGATCATAGCCGGACCAAGATCTGCTCTTTTTTTACCCATAAACGATCTAGGACTCATTGTAGTAGATGAGGAACACGACGATAGCTACAAGTCATCTTCACGTCCACGATACAATGCAAGAGATCTAAGCATCTACATGGGAAAACTCTACGGTGTAAATGTAGTTTTAGGGAGTGCAACTCCAAGCTTAAGCACATATGTAAAATTTCCACACGTAAGACTAAAGGGTGGTTTTTTTAGCTCAAACAGAGAGTTTATTTATGAAAAAAGTGCAGAGTCACTTACACCTATGATCATAAGAGAGTTAAAAAATACAGTTGAGCAAAAAAAACAGGCTATAGTTTTTATACCAACTCGTGCAAACTTTAAACATCTGATCTGTAACGATTGCGGGCACACATATGAGTGTGTTTTTTGCTCAGTTGGTCTAAGTGTGCACAACAAATCAAACGCTTTGAAGTGTCACTACTGTAACTACACCCAAGCGATCCCACAAAGGTGTAGCGAATGTGGAGGGCAAAACCTTGTAAGTAGTCGTTTAGGAACTGCGGAGGCTGTAAAAAACTTGAGTGAAGAGTTAAAAAGTACTCAGATTGAGCAGTTTGACAGAGATGTGATCACAAGTAACACAAAGCTAAAAAAAGCACTTAAGAGGTTTAACGATAAAGAGAGTGACATACTAGTTGGAACACAAATGTTAAGTAAGGGGCATGATTATCATGGAGTTACACTAGCTGTAGTTTTAGGGCTAGATAACCTGTTAAATATGCCAGATTATCGCTCACGTGAGAAGGCACTTTCATCACTTTTACAAATTGCTGGTAGAAGTGGTAGAAAAGATAAGGCAAGAGTTTTAGTTCAGAGTTTTAATGAGGACTTTTTTAAAGCATATCTGGACTCATATGAGAGTTTTTTAGAAGAGGAGAAGATCTATAGAGAGGGGCTTTACCCACCGTACAAAAAATTAGCACGCCTACTTTTTTCGCATAAAAATGGACATACTGCAAGAGAAGCTATGGAAGATGTAAAAGACAAACTCAGCCAGTTTAGAGATGTTGAGATCGTAGGTTCAGGAGCGTGTGCAATTGAGAAAATAGCAAATAAATACCGTTTTGAGATACTTTTGCGATCAGATAAAAGTACAGACTTGATCAAGGCCATAAAGGCTTATAAAAATGATCTTTGTGAAGTGGATATGGATCCTTTGGAGTTTGGGTAGAGGGTTGTTGCGTCATTCCCAACTTGATTGGGAATCTAACCCAAACTACCATCTAGCTTAAACTAGTTAATCTCACCCTTTATAACCTGTGCTAGTTCACTACACTGCTTTATCTTTTGCGAGTAGTTAAGATCATCTCTTAAAAGGATCTCTATAAAAGCACTCCCAACGATCACACCATCTGCACCCACAACTTTCTCTTTTGCGGTTTTTGCATTTACACCAAAGCCCACATAAACAGGTGTTTTTGTATACTTTTTGATCGAGTCTAAAAATGGCTTAAGGTCTTCTGCAATTCCACTACCTGTGATCCCTGTATATGCTACCATATATATAAACTTCTGAGCATTAAGTGCTACCTCTTTGATTCTCTCATCACTGTCAGTTGGTGCTACAAAAGAGATATTTGCTAAGCCGTTTTGCTCAAAAAGATCTTTGTATCTAAGCGATTCTTCATGTGGCAAGTCTGGAATGATCAACCCATTTACGCCGAGGGCTTTTGCTTCAGGTATAAGTTTATAAAAGTCTTGCTGGAAAAAAGAGTTAAAGTAACCCATCCAGAGTGTGTCAACCTTTGGAGCTACTGCACGTGAGATCTCTCTTAGATGATCAAACTTA